>PFJA01000134.1:332-4405 GCA_002782905.1 Lysobacterales bacterium CG_4_10_14_3_um_filter_64_11 | reverse complement strand
TGCGCGCACATCTTTTTGTTCGAGCAAGTCACGCGCTTCGATTACCGTTACCGCGTGGGCGCTCAGCGCGAACAGGAAGCAACAGGCTATAACAATGGCGACGCGGCGCATGGACTCGTCCAGTGAGTGGTATTCGCCGATCTTGGCATGATCACGAAAACACGGCCACTGTGCCGAAAGTCACCGTCTGGCACCAATGACACTTCCTTGAGGCCGAACTTCCTTGATTCGTCATGCCAGCGAAAGCTGGAATCCAGTGACTTCAAGAGGTTGAACAAGAGCGAGGCGCTAGATTGCCAGCTTTCGCTGGTATGACGACGCTACAAGTGCCATGGCCGTCTGGCGCTGGATGCCAGCTTTCGCTGGTATGACGACGCTACAAGTGCCATGGCCGTCTGGCGCTGTTTGCCGTATTCCGCGATCATGCCTCGGTTCCGCGCAGCCTCGCTATAAGCCCGTCACAAGGCACTACACTGCTCGCTACCATGACCGATATCCTGATTGCCGATGATCATCCGCTGTTCCGCGCTGCGCTGCGGCAGGCGGTAGCCGGAACCCTCGTCGATGCGCGTGTTACCGAGGCTGGCAATCTGGCCGAAGCGTTGGCGGTGCTGGCATCGCGACCCGAGACCGACCTGGTGTTACTCGATCTGCACATGCCCGGCAACCATGGCCTGGCCGGGTTGGCGGCGGTCCGCGCACAGTATCCGACGGTCGGTGTGGTAGTGGTTTCCGCCAATGACGACCCACAGGTGATCCGGCGCGCGCTCGATCACGGTGCGCTCGGCTTTATCCCGAAAAGTGCCGGTCTGGAAACCTTGCGCGATGCCATTGCCTGTGTACTCAGCGGCCAGCCATGGCTGCCCAGCGCACTGCGCGAGGTGGTTACCCGAACCCGTTCGCAGCAACGCGATACCGAGTTGGCGGCGCGTCTTTCCCGCCTCACCGCACAGCAGTTCCGGGTATTGGCGTTGGTTGCGGACGGCTTGCTCAACAAGCAGATCGCGGATCGGCTCGCGATTCAGGAACGCACGGTCAAGGCGCATCTGAGCGTGATTTTCGAAAAACTCGGGGTGCGCAATCGCACCCAGGCCGGCGTGGTATTGCGCGAATTGTCGCTGACCGACCCGGCATCGCGATCGCAGCCCTGAAGCGGGCTCAACGCGTGCTCGCGCCAGCGGCGCGCAGCAGGCGATCGAGCGCCGCGCGCAAGGCCAACGGCTTGAGCGGTTTATGCAGCAACAGCAGGCCGGCGTCGGCTACAGCACGGCGCACGCCATCGCTGTGATCGGCGGTGATCACCAGTGCCGGCAGCGGGCCGCAACTCACACGCAGTCGCTGCCAGAGCGCCAGACCGGTATCGCCGGAATCGAGATGGTAATCGAGGATCAGCAGCGCCGGACGCTGCGCCGCGCACAGCGTGTGAGCCTGCGCGCCATCGCGTGCGCTCAGCACCGAGAACCCCCAACTGCTCAGCAGGGCCTCCATGGCGCGCCGGATGCTGAGGTCATTATCGACCACGACGATGTTGCCGCAACGGGTGGCTGGCAGCGGTGAATGCCCGGATTCAACGCTGCACACCCCGATCGCGGCACGCGGCACCCGCACCGCAAACAGGGTGCCACGCCCGGGCCATGAGGCGAGTCGCAGCGGGTGCTCAAGCAGGCGCGCCATGCGCTCGGCAATCGACAAACCCAGCCCCAAACCTTGCCCACGCGCATCATCACCGCGGCGGAACTCCTCAAAAATTACCGTCTGCTCGCCCGGCGCGATACCGGTACCGGTGTCCCACACCTGAATCTCCAGCATCGCGCCGCAGCGCCGCACCCCCAGCAGCACCCGGCCGCGTTCGGCATAGCGCAGCGCATTGGACAGAAAGTTCTGCAACACCCGGCGCAGCAATGCCGGATCGCTGTTCACCCACTGCCGGCTGGCTCGATAATGCAGGCGCACCTCGCGCTCGGCAGCCAACACGCCAAATTCGGAAGCCAGATTATCGAGCACCTCGGCCAGCGCAAAGTCGCGTCGTTGCGGCTCCATGCCACCGGCATCCAGACGCGACAGATCCAGCAGGCCGGCCAGCAGCGACTCGGTCGATGCCAGGGCACTGCGCACCTGATCGACCGCTTCGCGGTATTGCTCGTGCTGCAGGCGTTGCGCCAGCGCGTGATTGAACAACTGCGCCGCATGCAACGGCTGCATCAGGTCGTGTCCAACCGCGGCCAGAAAGCGGCTTTTGCCCGCGTTGGCGCGCTGTGCGGCGAGGCTGGCCGCTTGCAACTCGACGGTGCGTTCATGCACGCGCTGCTCCAGCGTTTCGTTGGCACGGCGCAAGGCCTCCTCGGCGCGGCGAAACGCGGTGACATCGGTAAAGGTGGCAACGAAACCACCACCCGGCATCGGGTTGCCGCGAATCTCCACGATCGAACCATCCGCGAAGCGTCGCTCGGACAGGTGCGCGCTGCCCGCCCGCATGTGTGCCAGGCGGCGTTCCACTTGCACCGCAATGGCATCGCCCGGTACCGCCGCGGCAGCCAATGCGAACGCCGCCAAATCGGCAATCGGCCGCCCAACCCGCACCAATTCGTGCGGAAAACCAAACAATTCAACGTAGCGTCGATTCCACGCCACCAGGCGCAGATTGCGATCTACCACGCTGATGCCCTGACTCATGTTCTCCAGCGCCGCCTCAAGCAGTGCCTGATTGAAGCGCAGCGCCTGCGAGGCCTCACCGACGATGGTGACCACCGCTTCCAGATCGCGCCCGGCCTCGCGCCGCGCGGCATCAAACAATAGCCGTGTCGAAGCGGCACCCAGCACCGAGGACAACTCGCGCTCAACGGCACTGGCAAGCTGCGCGTCGCTTGCCGCGCCAGCGTCGAACAAGGCACGCACGCGTTCGACCGGCAACAGACGCGAGGCGATGTCGCGCAACTGTGGCTTGGGCAGGCCCAGCCCCGGGTTGCGCAACGGCCCGCGGGCGCGTGTTGCCCAGAGCAAGGTTGCCAGCGGGCCAAACAACAGGCTCAACCCTACCGCGCGCCCGAGCCGGCTCCAGCCGGTCAGGCCGAACAGACTGTCAGGGGCGAGCCAAACCCAACCGAACGGCCCGTTGCGAAGCCACTGCGGCGATGCGCCCGCGGCTTCCATCAGCGCCGGCAGCGGCAATGCCCAAAACCACAACACAAAGCCGACCACCATGCCGAACAGCACTGCACGCGCCGGCGTGTTGGGCCGCCACATTGCAAACCCCAACGCCGGAGCCAGCGTACCCAATGCCGAAAACGACACCGCCCCCATGTCGGCCAGCGCGTCGCTACCGCCGACCAGCCGGTTATAGGCCCAAGCCAGCAGCAGCACAACCAGTATCGCCAAGCGCCGCTGCATCAGCACTGCGCCACGCAGATCGCGACCGGCGCGCAACGCCGAACGCCGTTGCAGCAACACCGGCGCAATCCAGTGATTGCCGATCATCAGGCTGAGCGCCAGCGTCGCCAGAATCACCATGCCGGTCGCCGCACTCAGGCCACCGAGAAATGCCAGCAATGCCAGCGCGTCATGTCCCTGGTTCAGCGGCAGCGCCAGCACGTACAAATCCGAGGGAAACCCCAATCCGGCGAGTTGCTTCTGACCCGCGCGTGCCAGCGGCAAGATTGGCAGCGCGATCAGCAGCATGTACAGCGGAAACAGCCATCGTGCGGTGCGCAGGTGGCGCTCGTCCTGGCATTCGACCACGCCCAGATGGAACTGATGCGGCAACGTGAATATCGCCAGCACACCAAGCATCACCAACGGCGCGAAGCCATCCGCATTGCTCGGTGGCGGCGGCGATGACGCCGCCACATCATCGAGTCCAAAAGCGACAAACACGCCGAGCGCCAGCATCGCACCCAGCTTGAGCAGTGACTCGAACGCCATCGCCAGCACCAAGCCGCGATTGTGTTCGGCAGCAGAGGCGCGGCGGGTGCCGAACAACATGGCGAACACCGCCATTGCCAGCGCCACGTATAGCGCGCTGTCTTGCCACGGCGGCAGGCTCATGCCCGATGTCCGCGTCAGCAGCCCGTATCTCA
>PFJA01000134.1:0-325 GCA_002782905.1 Lysobacterales bacterium CG_4_10_14_3_um_filter_64_11 | reverse complement strand
CGCCTTGAGCTGCAGCGCGATATACGGAATCATGCCGACCACGGTGACTGCCGTTACCGCTGCGGCCAGCCACGAATCCTTGCCCAGACGGCTGGCGATCAGGTCGGCCAGCGAGGTGGCATTGTGCTCGCGCGCCATGCGCACCAAACGTTGCAGCAAGCCGATGCCAAGCGTGTACAGCACGATGGTGCCGACGAAGGTTGGCGGCAACCACCAGCCCGAACGCGCGGCCTGGGTGACGGTGCCGTAGAACGTCCAACTGGTGCAGTACACCGCCATCGACAAGGCGTACACCACACCCCAGTGACGGGCAAACATGGTGGGG
>PFJA01000286.1 GCA_002782905.1 Lysobacterales bacterium CG_4_10_14_3_um_filter_64_11 | reverse complement strand
AGCACCTCGTCGCCCGCAGAACCTGCCGCTACTCCGGCGCCACCACATCGTAGCCACGCTCGCGCAGCGCAGCCAGAAACCCGTCGTCGCCCAACAGGCTCTCGATTGCCATCACGGCAACCGTCGATTCGTTCTTGAGCAACGCCGCGTCGGCCGCCTGCAACCAGCGCGTGCGCACTTGTTCACGCAGATCCGCCATGCCCTGCTTTTCGGCAATTGCCGTCGCCAGCAGCGCATCGTCGCAGGCGCCGCGTTGATCCGGATGCGGCAGCGCAATCAATGCCGGCACATCGCCCACCGCCCAGGCGTTGGCGCGCGCCTTCATGTTGTCCATGTCGGTTTCCAGCCGCTCCAAGGTGGTGGCAAAGCACGTCTCATCATCGAGCGCCGTTTTTGCAAACTCCTTCAGGGTAGCCTTGGCATCGGCAATTTGGATGCTCACCGTCGGCACGGTAATCGTCAGCTTGCGTTTCTTCGCTGCCTTGACCAGCACCGGCCAGACCCGGTTTTTTTCGCTCAGCGTGTTGTCATCGAGCGCTTCTTCGTACAGCGCTTTTGCCGCCATGATCGGCCGCCGTTTCTCGATCGATTTGCTGCGCCCGATGTAGCGCTGCTTCAGTGCCAGCCAACGCGCATACAAGGAAGGCGATACCTGGTCGCGCAGCGGCCTGCCATCGGGGTTGTTGCGCGCGCGCAGCGCGGTCGGTATCAATGCCAGACGCGCGAAAAATCCAACCTTGGCATTGACCGTCACCGCGGGTTGTGCCAGCAGCTCCTGCGAGCGCGCGAGCAGCCGCTCAACCTTGCCCGATTCCCACTGCATACGTTTGGGCAACGGCGACAGGGTGCCGAGAATCCACAGATCGTGATCGTCCTTGCTGACCCGCCAAAGGCCCGGCCCGGGTTGCTTGCCGCTGACGACGAGCGTTGCCATGCGCGTGGTGGCCGGTTCCGGTGCCGCTGGCGGCGCGGCGTCCTGGGCCATGGCATGCCCCAATCCCAGCACCAGACACAGCGCACACGGCAAGCGATCTTTCATGATGGGTTTTCCTGATGATGACATCGGTAACGGTGTACACGCCGCAAACGCCGTGCCGCGCGCTGCACGGCGGGCGATAGTGCGTGAGTTTGGGTTAAATATCGGTGAAGGCCAGCCGCTGGCAGTTGCGCATTTGCGCCAGTTCGGTAGTCTTGTGCGTGAGCACGGCCAACGTTCGGCCCAACCAACCCAAAAAAGCGCCAATCAGCATGCATATCCAGGTCGGTGACACCGAGTTGCTCATGCGCGCAGCACAGCCCGGTGATGATGATTTCATCCTTTCTCTGGTGCCACGGTTCGTCGATTTTGAGCTGCCGCCCGGGCGCAAGCGGCCAGTGGTGGCCGATGGCATCCACCGCGACCTGCTCAAGCACCTCGAAGAACCGCATCCCGGCAGTTTTCTGCTGATCGCCGAAACCGACGATGGCAGCGCCGCCGGTTTTTTGCACCTGCAATTGGTCACCGATCATTTTTCGGGCAAGATGAATTGTCATATCTCTGACATTGCGGTGGCGACGCACTGGGATGGACGCGGCCTGGGCCGGGCATTGCTTGACTACGCCGAGGCATTCGCGCGCGAGCATCGCTGTGAGCGGCTGACACTGGGCGCTTTCCCGGGCAACACGCGGGCATTGGCGGTGTATCAGGCGGCCGGCTACCACACTGACATGCTGCGACTGGCAAAACCGCTGTAAACGCGCGCCATCAGCAACAAAACGTCACGGTTTTGCTTTATGCTCAGTGGGCAATGGATACCGTCATTACCGGTCCACGCCACCTCTCCGCCGGAATCGTTCCGTTCCCGGCACAGCCGGTTTTTGCCGGCACCGCGCATCCGCCGCGCGTACTCTCGCTCGATGCCCATGGCCGCATCCTGAACTGGATCAGCTGGCAGGATGCCGCCTGCCTGTATGCACGTGATGCCGTCGTCTGGACCCTGGGCATCCCCTGCCTGGTGGTGCGCGGCGGCACCAACCGTGGCAGCGGCCGCCAGAGCGTGCTCGAATTGCACTCGATCATCGCCGCGCGCGGGCATGCGCGCGCGGGTGCCATCGACCCAACGCCGGCGCTGACCAACACCGCCTTGTTTGCCCGTGACGGCCATCTTTGCCTGTACTGTGGCAATGAACTCGGCCGCCATCAACTGACCCGCGACCACGTACAGCCGATTTCGCGCGGTGGCCGCGACATCTGGGAAAACGTGGTGTCTGCCTGCATCGGCTGCAATTCGCGCAAGGGCAACCGCACCCCGCAACAGGCCAGCATGCCGCTGCTGGCGGTGCCATTCCGGCCCAGTTGGGTGGAACATCTGATCCTGTCCAACCGCAACATCCTGGCCGACCAAATGGCGTTTTTGAAAAGCCATCTGCCGCGGCGGGCGCGGCTGAGCGGCTGAGCGCAACCACCGCAACCAATTGACGCAAGTAGCCAATTCCCGGACACTTGCGCAGCTTTGATGGCGCGCCGCGCTCGAATCCGGAGGGGGATGTTCATGCGAGGATGGTGTTTTACCGGTATGGAGCCGGACGAGCGCGATGGATTACACGTGCTATTTGATGCAGCCAACGCCAGCACTGGGCGCGCATTTCAATTGCGTGACGAACGCAGTGCCGACGTGCTGGTGGTCGATATCGACTCGATTTACGGGCAAATGACCTGGCTGCGTGCGCGGCAGGGCGAGCAAACCGTCATCCCGCTGACTGCCGGTAGCCGCAGTGAACCGGGTTTGCGCCTGGCGCGTCCGGTGAGCGCAGACGCGCTCTGCGAATTGATGCGCACCGTGCAGGCTGCCGCGCCGCTGGCCGAGTCATCGGCACCGGCGAAAGCGGTCGCCGCGGCACCCACCGCTGCGATACCGCAGCAAGCCGCCACGGTTGCCAGCGCTGCCGCCCCCGCCACGGCGGCGCCAGCACCGCCGCCACCGCCACGCGCGCCGCGTCTGGGCGATTATCTGGTGCCGGGCGCGTTGCAGCAGCCGGTTTGCATTACCCGCAGTGGCGCCGAGCCGTTGGTGCTCGATCCGGAAACGCGGGTGTATTTCGGGCCGAGCTCACTCAAGGCACTGCTGCCTTTCTGCCAGGGCGATATGCCTGCGCACGAGCTGCGCACCGTCGATGCGGCAGCCTTCGCCGAGGTGGTCAAAAAAGGCGGCGCGCAACCCATGGCGCGGCTGCGCTGGTTGTTTGCGTTGGTTGGGGGCGAAGGCACACTGGCCGAAGGGTATTCCCTGGACGAGCGCTTCTCGCTCAGCAAGTGGCCACAGATCGAACGCGAGTTCCCCAAGCATTTCCGCATCGCCACGACGATGATGAAGGGCCCGGCGACGATTGCCGAGATTGCCGAGCTGAGCACAGCGCCGGTCAGCGAGGTCATTGATTTTGTCAATGCCAATCTCGCCTCCGGGTTCGCACACGTCGAGCGGGTGCCCGAGCCCGAACCCGAGCAAGTGGCAAAAACCGGGTTGTTTGACCGCCTGCGCGGCAAACGCTAACGCACAATTGGGCGATGCGCCTTGCCGCGGCCGGCCGAACGGCCGAAAATCACGCTTTGCACTGATGTGACAGGCAATGATCGACCCCAGCCGCTACCCCTTGCTATCGCAGATTGCCGTGCCCAGCGATCTGCGCGGCGTTGCCGAAGACCAGCTCACCGCGGTCGCCGATGAACTGCGCGCCTACCTGATCGAGACGGTCGCCAAGGTGGGCGGCCATTTTGCTGCCGGCCTTGGCGTGATCGAACTCACCGTCGCCCTGCACTACGTGTTCAACACCCCGGACGATCGCGTGGTCTGGGATGTCGGCCACCAGTGCTACCCGCACAAGATCCTCAGCGGCCGCCGCGACCGGATCAAGACCGTGAAGCTCAAGGACGGCATTGCGCCGTTCCCGAAGCGTGAGGAAAGCGCGTACGACGCGTTCGGTGTCGGCCACAGTTCGACCTCGATCTCGGCGGCGCTGGGCATGGCACTGGCGCTGGCGCAACGCGGCGATGAGCGGCGTGTGGTAGCGGTCATTGGCGATGGCGCGATGACGGCCGGCATGGCTTATGAAGCACTCAATCATGCCGGCGGCGTCGAGCCCGAGCCGAACCTGCTGGTGGTGCTCAACGACAACCAGATGTCGATCTCCGAAAATGTCGGTGGCCTGACCAAGATGTTTGGCCGGATCATGACCAACCGCACACTCAATTCGCTGCGCGAGGGCGGCAAGCGCCTGCTCGGCGACAAGAACCGCCCCACCGCGCGCTTCATGCGGCGCTGGGAAGAACACTGGAAGGGCATGTTCGTGCCGTCGACCCTGTTTGAGGAAATGGGCTTCCACTACACCGGCCCGATCGATGGCCACAACCTGCCGGCACTGCTCACCGCGCTGAACACGCTCAAGGGCCTCAAGGGGCCGCAATTGCTGCATGTGATCACCACCAAGGGCAAGGGCTACGAACTGGCCGAGGGCGATCAGATCGGTTACCACGCGGTCGGCCCGTTCGACCCCGAGCTGGGCGTGGTGAAAAAATCGGCAGCGGCCAAGCCCAGCTATACCGAGGTGTTCGGCGACTGGCTGTGCGACATGGCGGCAGCCGACAGCCGCTTGCTCGGCATCACCCCGGCGATGCGTGAAGGCTCGGGTCTGGTCCGCTTCAGCAAGCAATATCCGGCGCGCTATTTCGACGTTGCCATCGCCGAACAACACGCGGTAACGCTGGCTGCCGGCATGGCCTGCGAGGGCATGAAGCCAGTCGTCGCGATCTATTCGACGTTCTTGCAACGCGGCTACGATCAACTGATCCACGATGTTGCGATCCAGAATCTCGACGTGCTGTTCGCACTCGACCGTGCCGGTGTGGTCGGCCCTGATGGCGCTACCCACGCCGGCAGCTTCGATCTGAGCTTTCTGCGCTGCATCCCGAACCTGCTGGTGATGGCGCCGAGCAACGAAAATGAATGCCGGCAACTGCTCAGCACCGGCTTTGCGCATGCCGGCCCGGCGGCCGTGCGTTATCCGCGCGGCAATGGCCCCGGCGTGGCGGTGCAGGCGGCGCTTGATACGCTGCCCATCGGCACGGCGGAATTGCGCCGTCACGGCAGCCGCATCGCGCTGCTGGCGTTTGGTTCGCCGCTGGCAGCGGCGGAAACGGTGGCGGCCGAGCTCGGCCTGAGCGTGGTCAACATGCGCTTCGTCAAACCGCTGGATCGTGAACTGATCCTGCGCCTGGCGCGCAGCCATGAGGCGCTGGTCACCATCGAGGACAACGTCATCGCCGGCGGCGCGGGCGCCGGTGTGGCCGAACTGCTGGCCGCGGAAGGGATGACCGTACCGATTCTACATCTTGGCCTGCCGGATGCCTTTCAACAGCACGCCAGCCGCGACGAGCTGCTTGCCGAAGCCGGTATCGACGCGGCAGGCATTCGCCGGGCGATTCTGGCACGCTGGCCGGCGCTTGCCGATGTGCGCAACGTGGCGGGGCTGTAAGGGATGGTCTGAACAAGTCGATCCTGGACTTTTCAGACTCGCCGGATCAATCCCTTGCGTGAGTGCTCCGCGTGCAGCCCATCCATGGCCTGCGAAAACCCTGGGTTGATCAGCATGTCCCAGGGGCCGCGGTCAATCGAACAATTCTGCCTGCGGCGGCAGCGCGTCGCGCGCGACAAAATTCGACAGGCCGACGCCAAGCAGGCGATACCGCGTGTCGTGCGGCAATTCGACACGCCGGCACAGGGCCTTGGCAATCGCCATGAATTGTGCGAAGTCAGCTGGCGGTGTGTCCGCGGTGTGGCTGCGAGTGAGGGTTCGGAAGTCGGCCGTCTTGAGTTTGAGCACCACCGTGCGGCCCACCCGCGCTTCCTTGCTGGCGGCTTGCCACGCGCGTTCGGCCAATGCCTGCAATGGCGGTTGCAGCGCCGTCAGGGGCAGGTCTTGCGCAAACGTGTCCTCCGCCGAGATCGATTGCGTCGGTCGATCCACGCACACCGGGTGCGCATCGATGCCGCGCGCCAGTTCGTGCAGACGCTGCCCGTAACGGCCGAAGTGCGCTTGCAGATCGCGCTGCGTCCACGCGCGCAACTGGCCGACGGTAGCGATGCCCAGCCCGCCCAGCTTGGCCTGGGTCACCGTGCCGACGCCGGGGATGCGGCCCACCGGCAACGGCGTGAGAAACGCCTCGACCTGTGCCGGCCGGATCACGAACAGACCATCAGGCTTGCGCCAGTCCGAAGCGATCTTGGCGAGAAACTTGTTCGGCGCCACCCCGGCCGATGCGGTCAGCGCAGTGACCTCGCGGATCTGCGCGCGGATCGCCTGCGCCACCGCGGTGGCGCTGGACAGACCGTGCCGGTAGTCGCTGACATCCAGATACGCCTCATCCAGCGACAACGGCTCGACCAGCGGCGTATGGCTGAGGAAGATGTGCCGGATCTGCCGCGACACCGCGCGATAACGGCTGAAATCCGGCGCCACGAACACCGCATCGGGACACAGCCGCTCGGCGCGCAGCGCCGGCATCGCTGAACGGATGCCGAAGCGCCGCGCCTCGTACGAAGCCGCGCACACCACCGAACGTGCACCGCGCCATGCCACCACCACCGGCCGCCCGCGCAGCGCCGGGTCGTCGCGTTGCTCGACCGAGGCGTAGAACGCGTCCATGTCGATGTGGAGGATCTTGCGCATTGGCTACCGCGCTTGCCGCGAGGCGGTCATCGTAGCGCGTTCAAAACCCACCGCGCGGGTGCACATGGCGCGGCTTTTGCCAACACCCCGCCACAACCGGTACCGACACGGCGCGTCGCGAAAATGGGCGATGGCAATCGCTCAGCCAAAATCCGCAAGCAATGCCGCGCGGGTATCGCGCTTGAGGGTATGGCCTACGCGCAGGCGCTCATCATCGATGCCGAAGCCGAACTCGGCACCGGCGCGCAGCGCGGCAATCTGCTCGGCACTGAACTCAAAGCGCAGAAAATGCACCGCCGCGGTTTTTTCGGAATTGCTGCGCTGCATGTCCTCGTCGGCAATCGCGAACGCGCGACCCAAGCCTTCCACTTCGGCATAAACCTTGTGCTCGATGTCGCCGAGCCGCGCCAGCTCGATGCGGCGCTGCGCCTCGTCGGGGAACTCGATCAACATCGTCGCCTTGAGATTGCTCCCGGTCGGGATCAGGGCGTTGTAGGTGTCGAGCTCATCCTGAATGGCTTCGGGTTCAAAGATGCGCTCAATGCGCAGCATTTCCTGCACCTGATACTGGATGGTGAGACGGTCCTCGAACAGCAGGGTGATGTGCTCGCCCAGGGGCACCTGGCGGTTCTTCTTGTGCGCAATCACTGTGGCGCGAAATGCAGCGCGCGCACTGGCATAGGCTTCAAGGGTGTAGAGCTCGGTTCGTGACAAAGCGTTCATGCGATTCCTCGGTTTGGTTGTGCTGAGCGCGTGATGCTGATGCAAGCCAGTGTTGCGGTGGGAGCCGAGCCCAGATCAAGCCTGTGGCAGGCTCTGCCGGCGAACAATGCGGCGAGACGCTTCGCGCGCGAGATGCGCTCCCACGAGCGTTGACCTGCTCCTCCCGTGGGGCCCCTCATGCGCGATCGGACGTTGCCGCGCGAGATGCGGCCCACCGCGCCTAAATGCCATACGCCCGGCGCAGCAAACTGAGCGGATGTTCGGCGCTGCGGCCATCGCCGAGGCCGTGCGCGATGTGGTTGCCGGCCATCACGCAGTCGCTGGTGAAATGATCCGCCTGCGCCTGTTGTACCCGCGTCTCCACCGGCTTGGCGATCTTGCGCGCCAGTGCGTAGCTGGCTTTCTTGACGCCGTAGGTGCCGTCGTGACCGGAGCAGCGTTCGATCGCGATAACGTCGGTGCCTGGCACCAGCTCCAACACCTGCCTGGTCTTCGGGCCGATGTTCTGCACCCGCTGGTGGCAGGCCACCTGCCACGCCACCTTGCCGAGCCCATGGCGAAACTCGGTGTTGAGCTGACCGGCAGTGTGGCGGTGCATCAGGTACTCGAACGGATCGAAGATCGCGCGCTTGACCGCCTGTACCTGCGCGTCTTCCGGGTACATCAGCGGCAGTTCCTGCTTGAACATCAGCACGCACGACGGAATCGGCGCCACGATATCCCAGCCCTGTTCAACCAGTGCCGTCAACTCGGGCAGATTCTCACGCTTGTAGCGATCGACCGAGTCGAGATCGCCGAGCTCCAGCTTGGGCATGCCGCAACACTGATTCTTGCGGATCAGCTTCACCGCAATGCCGTTGTGGCGGTACACCGCCACCAGATCTTCGACCATCTGCGGATGGTTGAAACGGCCATAGCAGGTGACGAACACCGCCACCTTGCCACGCGTCGGGCCGGCGGCGACGGCATGCTCGCCGCTGTCGTCGTCGCGCACGCGCTGCTCGGCGCTGTCGCTGTGATATTCGGGTACCGCGGCATCGCGATGCACGCCGAGCGTGCTTTCCAGCACGGCACGCACGGCGTTGTTGTGATTACCCCAGTTCACCGCCTGCACCAGCACCGGGATCGAGGCCAGCTTGCCGACGGTCTTGGTAGCCGACAGCAGCCTGGCCGCCGCCGGTGCGCCATCGCGGCGAAACTGTACCGCTTTGGCGCGCAACATCAGATGCGGAAAATCGATGTTCCATTCGTGCGGCGGAATGTACGGGCACTTGGTCTGGTAGCACAGGTCGCACAGGTAGCACTGCTCCACCACCTTGCCGTAATCGGCCTTGGCTACGCCGTCCACTTCCATGGTTTCGCAATTGTCGACCAGGTCGAACAGGGTCGGAAACGCGTGACACAGGCTGACGCAACGACGGCACCCATGGCACAGGTCGAACACCCGTTGCAGTTCGTGATCGAGCGCGTCTTGATCCCAAAACGCCGGGCTTTGCCAATCCAGCGGATGCCGGGTGGGCGCAGCGAGGCTGCCTTCGCGCGCGGTGGTGGTTGGGTTGCTCATCGCTTACCTCGTACCGGCGCAGATGCCGGTTGCTGTAGAAGCCCACCCCAGACCCTTTCTGGGACGGGCTCTGCGCGCGACACGATGGCAGCAGCCGCGCGAATCCTGTGGGAGCGCGCCCGCGCACGAAGCCACTGGCGAAACCGTTCGCTGACAGAGCTGGCTCCCACAGGGACACACCACCGTTACGCGCGCGTTACGCGCGGGCGCTGCGCAGCGTCAAGCCAGTTCGTTCAGCGCCTTGGTGAAACGATTGGCGTGCGAACGCTCGGCCTTGGCCAGAGTCTCGAACCAATCAGCGATTTCATCGAAGCCCTCATCGCGCGCGGTCTTGGCCATGCCCGGGTACATGTCGGTGTATTCGTGGGTCTCGCCGGCAACCGCGGTCTTGAGGTTGTTGCTGGTGCTGCCGAACGGCAGGCCGGTGGCCGGATCGCCGCAGGTCTCCAGATATTCCAGATGCCCGTGCGCGTGCCCGGTTTCGCCTTCGGCGGTTGAGCGGAATACCGCGGCGACATCGTTGTAGCCTTCCACGTCGGCCTTCTGCGCGAAATACAGATAACGGCGATTGGCTTGTGACTCACCGGCGAACGCGGCTTTCAGATTGTTTTCGGTGTTGGAACCTTTGAGCGACATGATGACCTCCTGGTGCGTGGCGAAGTGGCGGCCCGGCACAGGCCGGGGAACAAACAGAATAACGCGCCGCAGTCGCGCTGGAAAATTGATTGTTCATATCGATTCAATTGAGCATGGCTATCGTTCATTTTCCGCTTGCGCGCCGCGGCTGCGCGATTGCGTGCGGCTTTGCGGTCGTTTTTGGCAGCGTCCGGGTATCAAGCAACCCGTCCGGCAACTCACGCAAACTCTCAGCCAGACGGCGCAGGAACACAGCCATTGCCGAGCTGCGCCGCCACACCATGGCGATGCGTCGGGTGGGTGGCTTGCCTTTGAATGGCAGCAACCGGATGGCGCGGTTTTCCGCCTGTGGCGGCTTCACCGCAAGCATGGGCAGCAAGGTGATGCCTACCTCTGCGGCGACCATCTGGCGCAGGGTCTCCAGGCTGGTGGCGCGAAACCCACTGCGCTCGCCGGCACCGGCGAGCTGACACACATCGAGCGCCTGATCGCGCAGGCAATGGCCATCCTCCAGCAGCAACAGGCTTTCGTGCGCCAGATCGCTCAGGCTGATCTCGCCGCGTGCGGCCAACGCATGGCCGAGGGGCACCGCCAGCACGAACGGCTCGGCAAACAACGGCTCGATATGCAGCATGTCATCGTGCAGTGGCAACGCCAGCACCCCGGCATCGAGCAGTCCTTCGCGCAACATGCGCAGGATGGTTTCGGTTTTTTCCTCGACCAGCAACAGCTCGAGGCGCGGAAAGCGGGCGCGGATATTGGGCACCACATGCGGCAGCAGGTAGGGGCCAAGGGTTGGAAACAGGCCCAGACGCACGGTGCCGGCTTCCGGGTCGAGCTGTCGGCGCGCCGACTCCTTGAGTTGATCGACCTCACTGAGGATGTGCCGCGCGCGCTGCGCAATGTCGCGCCCGGCTGGGGTCAGCATCACCTTGCGCGGCGCGCGCTCGATCAGGGTGATACCCAACTCCTGCTCCAGCTTCTTGAGCTGGGTCGATAACGTGGGCTGGCTGACAAAGCTGGCCGCCGCGGCACGGCCAAAATGGCGGTGCTCAGCCAGAGCCACGAGATAGCGCAGGTCGCGAAGGTTCATCGAACATCCAATTGATACACGCCAGCTATTGAAAATATCATGGCAATCAGCCAATGGTATCGAATACGGTTCGCCTCATCGGTCCGCGCAGCAGTTGCGCCCGTGACCTTCGGCCGATAGCTGATGCACATGGCGCTGTTATGCTGGCGTGATCCCTCTGAATGAAAGGCAAACTCATGCCTCGCTTCCTCACTGCATTGTTGTCTCAGGCCACCCTGTGCGCAGTCGCTTTTTCGGCGACTGCGGCCGATGTCCCCAGCGGCAAACTGCCCGACACCTTGCAGGCGGAGGCCTTCGCCATCGAACTGCGCATCGATCCGCGCGACGACGATTTCTCTGGCGTTTCGCGCATCGATGGCACACTCAGCAAGGCCACCCATACGCTGTTCGTGCATGGCCGCGACATGCAGATCAGCCACGCCACGATTACCCCGAAAGGCGGCGAATCGCTCAGTCTGAGCGCCAGGCAAGTGCACGTGTCGGGGGTAATCGAACTGACCGCGGCGGCCGACATTCCGGCTGGGCCGGCGACATTGGTGCTGGAATACCGCGCGCCGTTCAATCGCCAGCTCGAAGGCGCCTACAAGCTGGTACATGCCGGCGAATCGTACGTGATGACGCAAATGGAACCGCTCGGTGCACGGCTGGCGTTTCCCGGCATGGACGAGCCGGCGTTCAAGCGGCCGTGGGACATCACCCTGATCGTGCCGCAAGGGCAAAATGCGGTCGCCAACACCAGGTTGGTCGAAGAAACCAAGCTCGCCGACGGTTTCAAGCGGCTGCGCTTTGCCCGCACCGAAAACCTGCCGAGCTACCTGATTGCGTTCGCGGTGGGGCCGTGGGACATTGTGGAGTGGCAGGACATACCCGCCAATGCGGTGCGCAACACGCCGCTCGCCTTGCGCGGCGTCGCCGCCAAGGGCCGCGGCAAGGACATGCACTACGCGCTGGAACACAGCGCGCAGATCGTCGAGGAACTGGAGCGCTACTTCGGCATCGCCTACCCGTTCGACAAGCTCGACATCCTGGCGGCGCCGGATTTTGCCGCCGGCGCGATGGAAAACGCCGGCCTGATCACCTACCGCGACAGCCTGATGTTCGCCAACGACCGCTCGCCCACCGGCCTGCGCCAGGCTTACTGGAACGTGCACGCGCACGAATTGGCGCACCAGTGGTTTGGCGATCTGGTCACCATGCCGTGGTGGGACGACCTGTGGCTGAATGAAGCCTTCGCCACCTGGATGGCGACGCGCACCATTCGCGCAATCAAGCCGGAGTTTGGCGGCGAGCGCGGCAAGCTGGAAGGCACGCTGGCGGCAATGGGCGGCGACAGCCTCGCCAGCACGCGCCGGGTGCGCGAGCCGATCGACGACTTCACCGAAATCGCGGCGGCGTTTGACGGCATCACCTACCAGAAAGGTGGCGCGGTGCTGGCGATGTTCGAGCACTTCATCGGCGCCGAAAACTTTCGCGCCGGCATCCATCAATATCTGGTCGAGCACGCCGGCGGCAACGCCACCAGCCGCGACCTGATTGCTGCCGTTGCGGCCAAGTCCGATGACCCCGAGGGCGTGTTTGCTGCTTTCAGCAGCTTTGTCGATCAGCCCGGCGTGCCGTTCCTGCGCGTTGCGCTGCACTGCGACGCCGGCAAGGCACCCACCCTGGACATCGCCCAGAGCCGCTATCTGCCGCTCGGCTCCAGCGCCGCCTCCGGCCAGCATTGGGGCGTGCCGCTGTGCCTGCGTTATGGCGCGGGCGAAGCGGTCAAGACGCAATGCAGTCTGATCAGCGACACGCAATCCCGCATCACGCTGGACAGCGCGAGCTGCCCGGACTGGCTAATGCCAAACGCCGATGCCGCCGGTTACTACCGCTTTGCGCTGGCGGCCGCTGACCAGCAGCGGCTCGATGCGGCATTCGAGCGGCTCAGCGACACCGAACAACGCGTCTATGCCGACTCGCTGGAAGCGGCATTTGAAGCCGGCGCGATCGATTCGACGAGCTACCTGTCGGCGTTGCCGAAGCTGGCGAGTGCGTCGGCGCGGCAGGTGGTGACAGCCCCGATCAGCACGCTGTACTGGATGGACGAACACGTGGCACGCAATGGCGCCGAGCGCGCCGCCTTGTACGGCAAAGTACGTGCCGTCTATCAACCGCGTCTGGATGCCCTGGGCCTCGACGCGAAGCCCGGCGAGAGCGACGACGCGCATTTGCTGCGCGCTACCCTGCAAGGGCTGCTCGCCGATTTCGCCCACGATCCAGCACTGCGCGCCACCCTCGCGCAACGCGGCCGTGCCGTGCTCGGCCTTGACGGCGATGGTGTGCTAAAGCCCGATGCGGTTGCCCCCGACCAGCGTGCACTGGCGCTGGAAATGGCCGCCGTCGGCGGCGATGGCGCACTGTTTGACGCCATGGCTAACGCCTTTCGCGGGTCCACCGACTCGGTGTTGCGCGGGCAGTTGCTGAGTGCGCTGGGCCGCTTCACCGACCCGGCGCTAGCGGCACGGGCGCGCGCCCTTTCGCTGGAAGAGAACACCCGCTCCAACGAGCTCACTCTGGTCGCCTTCAGCCAACTGGGGGAGCGCGAATCGCGCGCCGATACCCGTGCGTGGCTGCGCAGCGCCTACGACGCGCTGATGAAGAAAGGCCCGCGTGGGCTGGGCGGTGGTTTCGTCCGTCTCGACGCCTTCGCGCGCTGTTCGGATGCCGAAGCGGATGAAATCTCGACCTGGCACGAACCGCGCCTGCGTGAAGTGGAAGGTGGCCCACGGCGTTTGGCGCAGTCGATAGAGGGCATTCGTTTGTGTGCCGCGCTCAAGGCCGCGCAGCAACCCAAAGGGCTGGGACTTTAGCGTTGGCTATGCAGCCATGCCGTGACCCGGCGTGGCTGCGCCGACACCCGCTTTAGCCCTAAACTCTCGGCAGCGGCAATCGCCGCCTGCCGGGAGAATGGGGAATGCGCACGATACGGGTTTTACTGGTACTGGCATTGCTTGCCCTGGCGGCGTCGCTGACCGCTGCGCCCCGTGATATCGCCATTCCACCGGCGCTGCGCGACTGGACCGGCTGGGTGCTGCACGGACACGAGCGCGAGCTGTGCCCAAGCGTGCGCATCAGCGGCAACGCCAAAGCGTGTGGCTGGCCCGGCGTGCTCGATCTTGAAGTCGATGGCAACGGCGCACGCTTTGCGCAGCGCTGGGAGATGGTCGCGGCGGACTGGGTGCCGCTACCTGGCGATGCGCGCTGGCAGCCGGAGAGCCTGATCGTCGATGGTCGCGCGGCGCCCGTGCTGCTGCGCAACGGCACGCCGATGGTGCATCTGGATGCCGGCAGCCATCGCCTGAGCGGCCGCATCGTGTGGAACCAGCGCCCGGCCGAGCTGGCGTTGCCGCCAGCCATTGCCCTGCTGACGCTGCGCGTCGATGGCCGCGATGTGCTCGCGGTGCAGCGCAGCGATGACGGCACGCTGGCATTTGGCGACAGCACCCGTTATGAGGCCGACAGTCTGCAGATTAATGTGGCGCGACTGCTGCATGATGGTCTGCCGGCGACGCTGAGCACCTGGATTCAGTTGTCGGTGGCCGGGCGGCCACGCGAAATCAGCGTCGGCAGGGTTCTGCCCGAGGGCTACACCCTGCTGGCGATGGCTGGTGGCCTGAGCACCCGCATGCTGGCCGATGGCACACTGTTGGTGCAGGTGCAGCCGGGGACGCACGACGTGCTGCTCGCCGCGCGCGCAGCGGGTGCGCTGAGCACCTTGCAGGTGCCGGCGCTGCCGGCGCCATGGCCGCCACAAGAGGTCGTGCAGTTTGCTGGAATGACGCAATTTCGGATCGCGCAACTGGAGGGATTGCGCGCCCTTGATCCACAACAAGCAATCATGCCGGATTGGGCCAGCGTCATCGACACCCTGTTTCCCGGTCATGGCCGTGCGGCATGGGGCGAGATCGACCCGGCGCACTGGCCAACCTATCTGATTGAGCCGCGCGACACCGCCACCGTCAGCGTGCGCCAGCGTGGCCTGCCCGAATCGCGGCCGTCGCAGTTGCATCTGCAACGCGCACTGTGGCTGGATTTCGACGGCGCCGGCTACAGCATCAGCGACCAGATTAGCGGCGACATCGGTAGCCTGCGCCGGCTGGACATGCGCGCGCCATGGCAGCTGCAGAGCGTGCGCAGCGGCACCGACCAACTGTTGGTCACGTCCGGCGACAGCAACGCCAGCGCGGGGGTGGAGCTGCGCACGCAAACAGCCCAGTTGCAGGCGCAGGCACGGATTGCTGCCGGCAGCGCCGGCAGCGGCTGGGCGCAACCGTTCGACAGCGCCGATGTCTTACTCAATCTGCCGCCGGGCTATCGCCTGCTCGCCGCGTTCGGTGCCGAACGCGCCTGGGGCAGTTGGTGGGATGCGTGGACCCTGCTCGATCTGTTCCTCGGCAGCCTGCTGGTATTGCTGGGCTGGCGGCTGGGCCGCTGGCCCAGCGCCGGATTGTTGCTTGCTTACGTGCTGCTGGTCTGGCACGAACCGTCAGCACCGCGCATCACGTTGTTGATCGCGCTGGCACTGGCGGTGGTGTTGCGGCTGACCGCAGCGGGGCCGTGGCATGAGCGCACCGCCTGGCTGCAACGCGCCGTGCTGGCCGGCATTGTGTTGCTGGGCTTGCCGTTCGCGGCCAGCCAGTTGCGATTGGCGCTGCATCCGCAATTGGAACGCGCCACGGTGCAGGTGGGCGCAACCGACATGCAACCGTATGTCAGCGCCAGGCGTGCGACGGCGCCGGACGAAGCCACACGCTTTGAGGACGCAATGCCGATGGCCATGGAGGCGCCAGCGCCGGCAACCCCGGCACCACCGCGGCCGGCAAAGGCCAACAGCAGCGCCGCCAGCGACACGCTGGAACGCCTATCCGTCAGCGGATCGCACATCAGCGTTGAAGACTTGTTCCGCTACCCCGATGACGCCATTCCGCAGGCCGGTTCGGCAATGCCGGCGTGGCACTGGCGGCAACACACCCTGAGCTGGGCCGGGCCGTTGTTGCCCGACGACGCGCTTGGCATCATGGTCTCGCCGCCGTGGCTGACCGCGCTGTGGCGGCTGCTGTCGGTGGTGTTGCTGGCGACCTTGCTGTGGCAGTTGCTGCGCGGCTTGCCGGCATTGCGCGCGGCTGCCGCGATGCCGCAGGCCAGCCGCTCCACGGCCGGCGCGAGTGCGGCCATGCTGGTCGTGGTGCTGGCGTTTTCGGCCAGTCTCGCGGCGCCCAGTGCGGCACAGGCACAGGGCACGATCCCCGATGCGGCTCTACTCGATCAATTGCGTGCCCGCCTGCTCGCGCCCGACCCGCGCTGCGGCACGAACTGCCTCGCCATCGAGCTGGCCGAAGTGCAGGCGAGCGCACGCGAGCTGAGCGCGCGTTTGCAGGTGCAAGCATTGGCCGATGGCGTGCTGGCACTGCCACGACTCGATGCCGGCAGCCTGTCGGCGGTGTCGCTGGATGGCGCCACCCCAGCAGTTCTGGGGGTCGCTGGCACCGCCCGTGTGCGGGTCGCGCGCGGCGCCCATTCCGTGCTGCTGCGTTATCGTTTGCAGGGCGGCCCGCTCGGACTGCATTTTACCGAGCAACCGGCACGGGTCAGCGTGCAGGCGCCCGGCTTCGGCATTGCCGGGCTGGATCGCGGCCGCCTGCTCGGCAACACGCTGAGCCTGACGCCGCCGCTGGCCGCCACCGTCAGCAGCGATGACACCCGCGCTACGGTGCAGGCACCGGCGTTCGTGCAAGTGGTGCGCAGTTTCCGCTTCGACCGCGAGTGGCTGCTCGACACCCGGGTGCTGCGGCTGGCACCCGCCGATGCCGGATTCAGCATTGCGGTGCCGTTGCTGGCCGGCGAAACGATCATCGGCGAGGCACCACCGATTGCCGATGGCGTGGCGCAGGTGGCGATGGCTGCCGGCAGCAACGCGGTGACCTGGAGTTCGCAGTTGAACCCGGCGGCAACGCTGACCCTGCAAGCCAGCAAGCGCACCGACCTGAGCGAGCGCTGGGATGTGGCGGTGAGCCCGCTGCTGCACGCCAGCGCGCAGGGTGTGCCGTTGGCACTGGATCAGCAAGGCGTGATCGACGACGGCGGCTACTGGCACTTCCTGCCGCTGCCGGGCGAGCAACTGCAACTGGCGATCAACCGCCCCGCGGCGATCAAGGGCAACGATCAGGTGATCGAAAACCTGCAATTGCGCGCCAACCCCGGCAAGCGCGCCAGCGACCAGCAGTTGGCGTTTATCGTGCGCGCCACCCGTACCGGTGAACTGCGCCTGCCGTTGCCGGCAGGTGCCCAGTTGCAGTCGTTGGCGATCGATGGCGTCGCGCTGCCACTGCTGCTGGCCGATGGTGCGGTCACCGTGCCGGTGCGCAATGGCATGCAAACGGTGCAAGTCGCCTGGCGCGAGAATCGCGACAGCGGCTTTGCCTTGCGCACGGCGGCGCTGCAACTTGGGCGTTCGGTGGCCGACATTCAACTGTCACTGGTCTTGCCCGATGATCGCTGGCTGCTGCTGACCGGCGGGCCGCAGATCGGGCCGGCGGTGCTGCTGTGGAGCGAGCTGGCGCTGCTGGCGTTGTTGGCGCCGGTGCTCGGGCGCTGGAGCGGCACGCCACTGCGCTGGCCACAGTGGTTGCTGCTGGGGCTGGGGTTCGCCACGGTTTCCTGGTGGGCCGCACTGATTGTCGCCGGCTGGCTGCTGGCACTGGGTCAGCGTGCGCGCCTGCCGGTCGAGCACGCGCAGCCACTGCGCTTCAACCTGGGCCAGGTGCTGCTGCTGGTGCTCAGCGTGGCGGCGTTGCTGAGCCTGGTGCTGGCGGTGCCGGCGGGCCTGCTCGGCAGCCCGGACATGGGCGTGCGTGGCAATGGCTCCAGTGGCAGTGTGTTGCAATGGTTCCATGACCGCAGTGCCAACGGCGAGTTGCCGGTGGCGAGCGCCTGGACGCTGCCGCTGTGGGCGTACAAGGCCGCCGTGTTGCTGTGGGCACTGTGGCTGGCCAACGCGTTGCTCGGCTGGCTGCGCTGGGGCTGGCAATGTTTCAGCAGCGGCGGCGTCTGGCTGTCGCAGGCACGCAAGCCGGCCGCATCGCCCGTGCCGACCGATTCAACCGCAACCAAGCATGACTGAGTGGCGGCTGGACATCGCGCTGCTACAGGCAGCAGCGCGATTGCCCGGGCCACAGCCGCGGTTCGAGGCCGAGCTGTTGCTTGGCCATGCGCTGGGCCGTGATCGCGCCTGGTTGTTTGCGCACGGTAACGAGTCGCTGGCCGTCGCGCAGCAAACCGCGTTCACTGCGCTGCTTGAACGCCGGATCGGCGGTGAGCCGGTCGCCTACCTGATCGGTGCGCGCGGTTTCTGGACGCTCGATCTGGCGGTGCAGCCCGGGGTGTTGATCCCACGCCCGGAAACCGAGTTGCTGGTGGAGCTGGCCTTGCCGCGATTGGCGCGCGATGGCCGGCTCGCCGATCTGGGCACCGGCAGCGGCGCCATCGCGCTGGCGATTGCCAGCGAACGGCCCGCGGCGCACGTCACCGCTGTGGACATCAGCACCGATGCTTTGGCCGTGGCGCAACGCAACGCCACCGCCACGGGGATTGGCAACGTGGTGTTTCGTCACGGTGATTGGCTGACGCCGTTGGCCGGCGAGCGCTTTACCGTGATCGTCAGCAACCCGCCGTATCTGGCAGCGGACGACCCGCATCTGCAACAGGGCGATCTGCGCTTCGAGCCGGCGTTGGCACTGGCATCCGGCGACGACGGCCTGGACGCGATCCGCCGCATCATCGCCGATGCGCCGTCGCACCTCACGCCCGGCGGCTACTTGCTGCTGGAACACGGCTGGACGCAGGGCGAGGCGGTGCGCGCGTTGCTCGCCGCCCACGGTTTTGTCGAGGTGTGCACCGCGCTCGATCTGGAGCAACGCGAGCGGGTGACTAGCGCGCGTTGGTTGTAGGGCGGGTTTCGCTGCATGCAGTCGCCCACAGGGTCGGCTACTTGTACGTGGGTGACCGGCTCTTGTGGGAGTGCACCTGCGCGCGAAGCACTTTCGCCAGTTCGTTCGCCGGCTGGCCGGCCGCCGCAGAAAAGCGGGCTTGCCCCGGCGGGCGACACAGTGGCTCCAGGGGTGCTTCAAGGCGCAATTTCAGGAGCCTGCCCCAGATCAAGTCGGGGGCAGGCGCTGCGGCCGACCCGACTCAACCCGACGCAGCAATCCGTCCGACCCGCAGATTCAATGGCCAGACCACCCGGCGCACGCGGGTCGGCTCGCCCCAGGCTTGGATAAATGCAGGTTGCATGGCGTGCAACGGGTCGTTGCCGGTGGCAGCGAGGCACGTCTGACAGGCCGACCAACTGCGCAGGTAGGCAAGGTACTGCGGCAACGTCCAATCGCAGCGCAACTGCCAGACGGGCATGTCGTGCAGTTCGGCAAACGGAAACCACACCTCGCGATACCCCGTTTCAACCTGCACGCGCTGCGCCGGCCAGTACCGGCCGAGCACGTCGTGATAGAGATGTTCGAACAGGGCATCGACCGCTGCGTTTACCGACGAACGCTGGTAGCTGTAGATCGCCAGCAGCGCGCCGGGGCGTGCGACGCGACGCACTGCATCGCAGAACCGCGTTTGCGCGAACCAGTGATAGGCCTGCGCGACACTGATCAGATCGACACTGGCATCGGCGAGCGAACAGTTTTCCGCTGTTTCGACGGCATAGCGAACGCGTGGATGCGCCGGCGCCTGTGCGATCTGCTGGCGGCTTGGATCGCTGCCATACACGTGCGTGAAATGCTTGGCCAGCGCGCTGCTGGCCTGGCCATTGCCGCAACCGGCATCCCACGCCAGATCGTGCGCTGCACAGTGCTGCGCGAGCCACGCGAACAGGGCGTCGGGATAACACGGCCGTGCGCTGGCGTAGTGCGCGGCATGTGCGGAAAAGTGATCGGCGAAGTCAGCCATGCGCACCTGTGCTGGCGTTTGTTTGCGCCGCCTACTCGGCTTCGCTGCGCCACTGCCCTGGCTGCATGCCATCGAGGCGATACGGGCCAATGGCGATCCGGATCAGGCGCAGGGTGGGCAACCCCACCGCCGCTGTCATCCTGCGCACTTGCCGGTTACGCCCTTCACGGATGGTAATCTCGATGAAATGGTCGGCCACGGTTTTGCGTTTGCGCACCGGCGGATCGCGTGGCCACAACCATTCCGGCGGATGCGCCAGCACTTGCACGCGAACCGCCTCGGTCGGCCCATCCTTCAGCACCGGGCCGGCCTTGAGTGCGGCCATCTGCTCGGCGCTGGGCGTGCCCTCGACCTGCACCACATAGGTCTTCGGCCATTTGAATCGCGGCGAGCTGATCTGCGCAATACGGTTGCCGTCGTCACTGAGCAACAACAAGCCTTCGGAATCGATATCCAGGCGCCCGGCGGCGTAAATCCCTGGCGGCAAACCAAAGCCAGCCAGCGTCGGGCGCGCAGTCGCGCTGCTGTCAGTGAACTGACACAGCACGCCATACGGTTTGTTGAGAGCGACCAGCACTCGCGTATTCTACGGCACACCACCGCAGCGTGCCTGCCCAACCCCGACCCAAGGCCCACCCTCGTCATGAGCAACGCCCTGCCGCAGTGCCATCCGCTGGTCGAACTGTTTCGTTATGCGCGCCCGTTTCGCCGCAGCGCGGTACTGGCCAGCCTGTATTCGGCACTGAACAAGCTATTCGATGTGCTGCCCGAACTGCTGATCGGTGTGGCGGTGGATGTGGTGGTGAATCAGCGCGAATCGTTCATCGCGCGCTTGGGTTTGCCCGATCCGATGCAGCAGTTGTTGGTGCTGGTCGGCCTGACCGTGGCGATCTGGGCGCTGGAGTCGTTGTTCGAGTATCTGTATGCGGTGCGCTGGCGCAACCTGGCGCAAGACCTGCAACACGTGCTGCGGCAAAACAGCTACGAGCACTTGCAACGTTTGCCGCCAGATGCCATTACCAGCGCCCGCAGCGGCCGGCTGATGGCGGTACTCAACGAGGATATCAACCAGATCGAACGCTTCCTCAACACCGGCGCCAATGAGCTGATCCAGGTGTTCATGTCGTCGCTGCTGGTCGGCGGCATTTTCTTCGTGCTCACCGCCAATCTGGCAGTGCTGGCGCTGTTGCCGGTGCCGCTGATCGTGTTTGGCGCGTTCTGGTTCCAGCGCCGTCTGGCACCACGCTACGCGCAAATGCGCGAGGCTGCCGGCACCCTGTCGGCGCGGCTGGCCAACAACCTCGGCGGCATGGCCACGATCCAGGCGTATACCGCCGAGCGTTTCGAGGCCGCGCATCTGGCGGCAGCGTCGGATGAATACCGTGCGCGCAATGTCGCGGCGATCCGTTTTTCCGCCGCGATCACGCCGGTGATCCGCATTGCGATCCTGTTCGGGTTTGTCGCCACGTTGTTGTACGGCGGCATGCTGACCCTGCGCGGCGAGTTGGGTGTCGGCAGCTACTCGGCGCTGGTGTACCTCACCCAACGGTTGCTGTGGCCGCTCACCCACCTGGCCGACATCACCGACCTGTACAACCGCGCCATGGCTTCGGTGCAGCGCGTATTCGCCTTGCTGGCGATACCGGTGGCCACACCCGGTGAGCTGGCGCTGGCCAAGCCGGTACGCGGTGAGGTCACGTTTGCTGGTGTGTGCTTTGCCTATGGTGCGCAGCGGGTACTCGATGATTTCACGCTGCGGATACCGGCCGGCGCCAGCGTGGCGCTGGTGGGCGCCACCGGCAGCGGCAAATCAACCGCGTTGAAGTTGCTGCTGCGCTTTCATCAACCCGATCGCGGCGTGATAAGTTTCGATGGCATCGACACCCGCCAGATCGACCCGATCGCGCTGCGCCGAGCCATCGGCTATGTCGCACAGGAGCCTTTTCTCACCGATGGCAGCGTGGCAGACAACATCGCCTATGGCGACCCGCTGGCGAGCCGCGCGCGCATCGAGGCGGCGGCGCGTGCCGCCGAGGCGCATGCGTTCATCGTGGCGTTGCCAAACGGGTACGACAACCCGGTCGGCGAGCGTGGCAGCCAATTATCCGGCGGCCAGCGCCAGCGCATCGCACTGGCGCGTGCGCTGTACCGCGAACCGGCGCTGCTGGTGCTCGATGAAGCCACCTCGGCGGTGGACAACGAAACCGAAGCCGCCATTCAACGCTCGTTGCTGCGCCAGGCCCATCGACGCAGCACCCTGATCATCGCTCATCGCCTGTCGAGCGTGCGCCACGCCGACTGCATTCACGTCATCGATGACGGCCGGATCAGCGAAAGCGGAAGCCATGCGCAGCTACTCGCGGCCAACGGCGCGTACGCCGCGTTGTGGCGTTTGCAGACGGGCGAGGTATCGGCGCCGGTGTGAAACAGCTTATTGCATGGCAGGCTTGCGGAATCGCAAGGTCATGCGATCGCTTTCGCCGATTGCGGCATACTTTTCGCGGTCCTTGTCGCCCAGACGCAGCACCGGCGGCAGGCTCCACACGCCAGCCTCGTGGTCCTTGCCATCGGCCGGGTTGGCATTGATCTCGCTCGCCGCTTCCAGCGCAAAGCCGGCTGCTGTGGCCATGGCAATCACCTGATCCTGGCCGACATAACCCGACGCATCGCCGGCGGCAACATCGCCATTGGCACGATGCTCGACCACACCCAGGGTGCCGCCGGGCTTGAGCACGGCAAAGAACCCCTGAAACATCACCTCGGCCGTTTGCGAACGCTGCCAGTTGTGTACATTGCGGAAGGTCAGCACCACATCGGCCGAACCGGGCTCGCCAAATACCGGATTGGCCAGATCAAACGTGCGAATCTCCGGCGCGCCATACGCTTCCGGCGCGCTCGCCAATTTGGCTTTCAGGGTTTCGATCTGCTTGCCATAGTAGCCCTTGGCACCCTCGCTGGTGGCACTTTCCGGGTCCATCACCGCGGCGATGTAATGGCCGTTGTCGCGCAGCATCGGCGCCAGAATCTCGGTGTACCAACCACCGCCGGGGGTGATTTCGATCACGCTCTGCGTGGGTGTCACGGCAAAAAATGCCAGAGTCTGCGCCGGATGCCGCCACCCGTCGCGCGCGACATTGGCCGGGTCGCGCCAGTTGCCGGCAAGCGCAGCGTCCAGCGGCGATTGCGCGGGCTTGGCGGCAGCCGTGCTGGCCTGAGGCGCCGTTTCCGTGCTGGCAGTGGGCTCACCCGATGGCGAGCAGGCAGCAAGTGTGACGAGCATCGCGGCGGCAAGGGTGGTTCGGATCATGGCTGTCTCCCGGTAGTGCGTCGGTTTCCGGCACAGAATATCGCCGGCTGGTGGCGAAAGAGCCTAACACAGCCGGCGCGATGGGTAGCGCGGAGCGAAACCCATCGTGGCCTTGAAACGCATTGGCTTCGCGAAGGACGCAAACGACGCCAAGGATTCGACGCCAATCGGGAACATTTTTCGACTTTTGCGTGCTTTGCGGAGCGCTGTTGCACGTGCTCGGCCGGTACTCGCGGCGAAGCCCGCAGTGAGCGGCGATGAAATCCATTGCTCAACCGGTTTTCAACACCTTCGCCGACTGCGGGTACGGCGGCACATCGACATACGCACCCGATTGCAGTTGCGTGCTCAGCGCCTGCCACCATTCGGGATCGAAAATCTCGCCGTGCGCAGCCAACAACACCTGCCGGCGCTGCGCATCGAGGCCGAGAAAGCGCGGAAACTGTTCCGGAAACACGTCATGCTCGCCGACCGAAAACCAGGCACCGTCGGCGATTTCGTCTTCATGGTGGCGTGGCGTTGGCAGCGTGCGAAACCGGCATTCGGTGACCAGGCACAATTCGTCATAATCGTAAAAAACCACGCGCCCACTGCGCGAAACGCCGAAGTTTTTCAGCAGCAGATCGCCGGGAAACAGGTTGCTGCGCGCCAGATCCTTGATCGCCTGGCCATAATCGAGCAGCGCCCGCTCGGCCTCGGCCGACGCCACTTCGTGCAGATACAGATTGAGCGGCCGCAGCCGCCGTTCGGCGTAACAATGCAGCAATACGACGTCGTCGCCATCGCGCAATACCCGCTGCGCGCACTCCACTTCCAGCTCCGCAAGCATGTCCGCGGCGAACTGCCTGCGTGAAAAACGCAGGTAACGAAACTCCTGCACATCGACCAGTCGACCGACCCGATCATGGTGCGCCACCAACCGGTACTTTTCGTGGACCTGCTCGGGTGCTACCGACTTGCCGAAACCAAAGCGATCGCGGATCACCTTGAACACCAGCGGGTAGCTGGGCAGGGTAAATACCGCCATCACCATGCCACGAATGCCGTCGGCGGCACGAATCGGCTCGTCGCAGTGCAACGCCAGGTGCCGGAAGAAATGCCGGTAACGCTCGGTCTTGCCCTGCTTGGCGCGGCCCAACACGGTGTACAGCTCATCGACCGGCTTGGCGGGCAGCAGCGTGCGCAAAAACACCACCGCATCGCCCACGGTCGGCAGGTCGGCATGGAAGTAGCTGTGGGTATAGCCAAACAACACCGCGACCTGATCGCCAGCGGTCAGTACGGCATCCACCCGCAATCCGTCATCGTCATTGACCAACGCAATCACGCACGGCGCATGCCGTTCGCGGCCGATTGCGCGGCCCACCAGATAGGCGCGGCGCTCACGATAGAACACGGTTTCCAGCAGCTCCACCGCAACTACCGGCACCGTGCCCCAACTGCGCAAGCGCGCATCGAGCGCGGCGGCAATTGCGCCGGCACACGCCGCGGCATCGCGGAACGGCACAGCGAATGGATAATCCGCCAGTACCCGTTCGAACAGCGCCGTCAGCCCGGCCGCAGCGACATAGCTGTGGCGTGCCACCGGATGGGTGATGTGATCGGTCGGCTCGATATCCAGCGCAACAAACTCGATATCCGGATCGACACCGCGGGTGCGAAAAAAGCGTCGCGTCAGCGTGTTGAAAAAGGTCTTGTACAACTCCGAATCGAGCAATGACGCGATCAGTGCGCCGTACTCGCACGCTACCTGCACCCATAGTGCATGCGCGAATATGCGCTCACCCATGCGCTGCTCCAGGCGCGCAAACGTCTCCGCGACGCTGTGATCGTACAAAGTGATGCGGGCAATCGCATCACGGCGTGCCGCCAGCCAGTCGCGACGCTCGAAATGGCGCTGCGCGCGGCGGGTGATGTCGGCAAAGCGCGCGTTGTAGTCGGCAAACGCGTCGACCAGCAACTCGGCGGCCTCGCGGGCGAACGCAACGTGGGAATGGCGCGGGCTCATGGCGGCAGTATCACCGCAGCCAGCCTTGCGTGCCAGTGGGGGATGACGGTGCGCAATGTGCAGCGTGGCGAAACATCCACTGCACCTGCAAGCCCGCTAAATCTGCACCACCGCTTTGTCGAGCACGCGACGCAACGGGCTGCCGGCATCATCGAGCAGCGCGTCGACCACGCGTTGGCCGTAGGCGATGCGCGCCTTCATGATCGGAACGGCCTTGCCCGATGCGGGCGCGTCCGGCCAGCCGTCGGCAACCGTGCTGTCGAAATCCTCGCCGCTGCCGATGCCGATGGGCGGCTCGATGAGGATCGGCTGCATCTGCGGGTTCGCCATCGCGGCACTCGTCGCGGCAGCGCGCGACGATTCCAGCGCGTGCAGGTAGCCACACACTTCCGGCGCGATCTGTTTTGCCGCCAGTGCCTCGGCGCTTACGCCCTGGTCGTACATCACCTGTGCCAGTCGCAAGTTGTCGATATCGCCGCGCAGCAATTCATCTTGCAGCAGGTCCACCGCGCGCAGCCCTACCTCGATCAGGTTGCTGAAGGGCTTGAGTTTGGGTGACGGCTGGGTCGGCGACATCAGTACCACGATCGCCTCGCTGGCACCCAACGCCAGCGCCTCGCGCAGCGGTGCCTTGTCGAACACGCCACCATCGACATACTGATGACGCTTCGATTTGTTTTTGTAATCGTACCGGCGGTTGTCGTTTTGGATCGGCGCGGTACCCAGCGGCACCGCCGAGGAGGCCAGCAAAGCCTCGTTCAAATCCGCGAACGGCCAGAACTCGAGCGGCACCGGGATTTGTTGCTGTGCGTACCAGTCGCGAATGCGTTGCTGATTGCGCTCCTGGGTACACAGCGTCAGCGCTGCCGTTTGCAGGTTGACCGTTGGCACCACCAGATCAACCGTGCCGGCGGCGAGTGCGGCCTGCGCGTCGAGCGGCAGTGCGGCGTTCACTACTTTGCGCAAGGGCTTTAGGTTGACCAGGCCTTCGGGCAGGTTGAACAGGTTGAATAGAAAATTCGATTGGAATACGTCTTTCTTGCGAATGCCGCCATACAACTCGACGAGTTGAGCTGTTCGTGCGCGATCAGCGTCTGCCAGCGCCGCAAACGGTGCGATCAGGCTGCCGGTGCTGGTGCCGGTAACGATCTGCCAGCGCAGTGTCGGATAGATTTCAAGGATGCGCTGAAACACTCCGGCACCAAATGCACCCTTGGCGCCACCGCCGGAAAATACCCATGCGAGCCGGTTCATGGTGTGCCCTATCGCCGAATTCCGTGCCCCGCAGCTTCTCACCGTTCATCGCCTGTCGCAACAACGCGACTGGCTGAGAACGGGTTGACACTTGCGGTGGGGGGGTAAGTTTCACCCTGCAATGCGCGTGGCGTGGTTTATATTGCGGTGCGTGATGCGCTCGGTATTGCTTGATAACCATAAAACTCAAGGAGTATTGCCAATGAGTGCCTTTTCAAGCGTAGGAATGCCCCCGCTCCAAGGAGTCAAAGTGACGGTTGTGACCGTCAAAATGTTTGTTTCGGCGATTGTCTTGGCCGTTCTTTTTTCAGTGTGAGCGCGCAGGCGCGGTCGCGCGATAACAACCCCTGCAGCAACGGCTGTGTCACGCTGCATCAGACTGTCGATGGTTTGGTGATCGTCGCGGCGCTTGATGCCGCCGGTAATGTGCTAGCCACCGATTCAAAGCGCGTGGATGCTGCCGTTGCTCGTGAACTGTATTGGCCGGCGCACGACCTGTTGTTGTCGTATGAGCGCGTCGATGGGCAGTTCCTCTCGCTTGCCGGTATGGATGTTGGGCAGGAATCCTACCCATTACCCGGCGGTGGCTCTGCGACGATCATTCATCAGGGCGGTTACGACCTGATCATCATTACCGGGCCGGGGGGTAATGTCGTTGAGGTGAGAATCCAGGTGACTGGCGGAACCCGGGAAAAGTAAGCATGCGTTAGCCAAACGACTTCGATTGCAGTCAGCTTTCGATGGGCCACGAGTGGGTTGCAACGGCGCGATAGGCACACCCCCAACCGGCACCGTGCAGCGATGCCGGCAACCCCGGCCTTGGCCGGGGTTGCCCCGTTTGTTTTGCAACGCTGCCACGCACACCCCAGAAACTCGCGGCGCGATATTGCCGATTGAAACATCGCCGTCAGGCGGTAAACAGCGCCCGCATCTTTTTCATTGCAGCGGCTTCGATCTGGCGGATGCGCTCTGCGGAAACCCCGTATTCGTCGGCGAGATCCTGCAAGGTAACCTTGTTGTCGTCATCCAGCCAGCGCCGACGCACGATGTCACGTGAGCGTGGATCAAGCTCGGCCATCCCCTCACGCAGCAACCCCAGTTGATGATCCTCATGATCCTCGATGGCGTAGCTCAGCGACGGGTCGGCGCCGTGATCGATCAGGTAGGCCGACGGCGCCGGCGGCGCGTCGTCGTTGTCGTCGTTGCGCAGGTCAAAGCCGACATCACGGCCGGATAGACGCGATTCCATCTCGCGCACTTCGCGCTCGGAGACGTTGAGGTCCTTGGCGACCGCGCGCACTTCCTCGGCGTTGAGCCAGCCAAGACGCTTCTTGGCGCGGCGCAGATTGAAGAACAGCTTGCGCTGTGCCTTGGTGGTGGCGACCTTGACGATACGCCAGTTACGCAGGATGAACTCGTGCATCTCGGCGCGCACCCAGTGCACCGCAAAGCTGACCAGGCGCACGCCCTGATCGGGGTCGAAGCGCTTGACCGCCTTCATCAGCCCGATGTTGCCTTCCTGCACCAGATCGCCCATGCCCAGGCCGTAACCCTGATAGCCGCGTGCGACATGCACCACGAAACGCAGGTGCGAGAGCACCAGTTGCTTGGCGGCATCGAGGTCGTCCTCGTCACGAAACCGCCGCGCCAGCGATTGTTCTTCTTCGGCGGTCAAAACCGGAATGCGGTTTACCGCGCCGATGTAGGCATCGAGTGAACCGATGGCACTGGGGATCGGCAGATTGTTGGCAACCAACGCGTTGACCGACATGGGGGATCTCCTCGGTGGGTTTGTCGATTTTAGCACTCCACCGTTTGGAGTGCTAAGCGGAGTTGAAGTTCCATTCATATTTTGTTTGAAAAACAGGGCTTTAAGGAAACGCTGATCAAGCCCGTGTTTCCGCAGGCCGTGGCTGGCCTGCACGCGGATCAATTACGCAAGTGATTGATCCGGAAGTGCCGAGTCCGGCGATGCCGGGCTCGGCGAGTCTGAAAAATCCAGGATGGACTTGTTCAGACCATCCTTAATCACTGTTGGTCGCCTTGCGTACCGCCCTGCCGCCCGCTGCCGGGGCCATCACACTGATGACGATGGCACTGGCCAGAATGCCGATCACCACGCCCAACGACCACAGCGGCGGTACCAGTACCCAACCGGCGATCAGCATCTTGGTGCCAACGAAGATCAGCACCAGCGCCAGCCCGTAGGTGAGCAGATGGAAGCGCTCCTTCATGTCGGCCAGCAGAAAATACAGCGCACGCAGGCCGAGGATGGCGAAGATATTGGCGGTCATCACGATGAACGGGTCCTGGGTCACCGCGTACACCGCGGGGATGGAATCCACCGCGAAAATCATGTCGGTAACCGCCACCAGCACCAGCACCACAAACAGCGGCGTGAACCAGCGTTGGCCGCTTTTGATCACGCTCAGGCGCTCGCCATGAAAATCCGCGGTGATGCGCAGGTGGCCACGCATCCAGCGCAGCGCCGGGTTGCGTTCGAGATCAGGGTTGGCGTCGGCGAACCACAGCATCTTGCCGCCGGTGACCAGCAAAAACAGCCCGAACCCGTAAAGAATCCAATGAAAACGGCTGATCAGCAACGCACCGAGCAGGATCATGAGCGCGCGCAGCACGATGGCGCCGATTACGCCGAGCACGATCAAGCGTTTCTGGAATTCGGCCGGTACCGAAAAATAGGTGAACAGCATCAGGAACACGAAGATGTTGTCCACAGACAGCGATTTTTCGATCAGATAACCGGTGAGAAACTCGGTGGCCTTGCGGTTGGCCAACTCGCGGCCGCTGCTGTAATCGAGCCAGCCCCACAACCCGGCGCAGAACACCAGCGCCAGTGCCACCCACAGCAGGGTCCAGCGCAATGCCTCGCGATTGGACACCCGATGCGCGCCCTGTGTGCGCAGGACCACCAGGTCCACACTTACCGCCACCAGCACGAAACCCGCGAAACCCAGCCACAGCCACCATGTAGCAATCGATTCCATACCCATCCTCAACGCGTCCGCGACAGGGTGCCGGTGTGCGATGCCAGGGAGGCAGTGCGGCGTGAGCGCCTGCAACCGAGACATCGCACGACCGCTGCGCGGACGCATCCGCAGCGGGTCACGGCGACAAGGTCTCGCTCGCAGGGTTGCGGCCTGAAGCCGCAGTGGACTGCCTGACGGACCGGAGCTGTGCGCTCGTGTTGACGATCCGCCCGATTGGGAGCTACTCCCCTTGTAGGGATGCGCCCGGTATATCCGGTGCGCCCCATTATTCTACGGTATCGACGTGAGGCGGGGGTGAACACGGCAGCTGCGCACGCGCCGGCAGGCGCCAGTTGATCGGCGTCGAGCCGGCGCCCTGCAGCCAGCGATTGGCCTTGCCGAAATGGCCGCAGCCGACGAAGCCGCGATGCGCCGACAGCGGTGAGGGGTGCGGTGCGCGCAACACGCAGTGGCGCCGTGCATCGATGATGCGCCCCTTGGCCTGGGCATAGCTGCCCCAGAGCATGAACACCAATCCTTCGCGCTCGCGGCCAAGGGTTTCGACAATATGGTCGGTGAAACCTTCCCAACCCCTGCCCTGTTGCGAACCGGCCTGCCCGGCCTGCACCGACAGCACGGCATTGAGCAGCAGCACGCCCTGCGCTGCCCACGGCAGCAGGCAACCGTGATCCGGCGGCGCGATGCCAAGATCACGTTCGATCTCGGCAAAGATGTTGCGCAGCGACGGCGGCACCGGCACGCCCGGCGGCACCGAAAAACTCAGGCCATGTGCCTGGCCGGGGCCGTGGTACGGGTCCTGGCCGAGGATTACCACCTTCACTGCGTCAAACGGCGTGGCGTCAAGGGCCGCGAACATCTGCCCACCCGGCGGGTAAATCACCACCCCGCGCGCGCGTTCAGCGCGCAGGAACGCCGCCAGCGACTGCATCTGCGGGCACCGCAGATAGTCGCCGACGCGCTCGCGCCAGGAAGCGGCCAGCCGCACCGCTGGCTTGGTGTCGTTGCCCAGGTGGGCCAATTTGCTTGTGTCTTCACACATTCGTCACATGCTCCTCAAGAGCCATTGTGCATGGTCGATTATGAGCTTGGAGACGCTCTGAACAAGTGGGTTTCCGTCATGCCAGCGAAAGCAGGAATACAGCGAAATCAATAGCCCGGACAGCGGCTTTCGCCGGGGTGACGACATTTCTTGGGGGGATCGCCGATCCTGCCGACAATTGAATTGGCATCTTGCCGTATCACAGATCAATCGTGTGGCTTGTACGAAGCAATACAAAGGAGTCAGCGTAATGCGCCAGAATCTACCGGTCACCCAGCATGAGACCACCTTTCCTGACGGCGACACCATCGTCTCGGTCACCGATCTGAAAGGCAAGATCAGTCACTGTAACGCCGCCTTCGTGAAAATCAGCGGCTTTCAGATCGAGGAGTTGCTCGGCCAGCCGCAGAACATCATCCGCCACCCCGACATGCCGGCCGAGGCCTTTCGTGATCTGTGGGATACGATCAAGGCCGGCGAGCCGTGGTCGGGGATGATCAAGAATCGCTGCAAGAACGGCGACCACTACTGGGTGAGCGCCAATGTCACGCCAGTGTTGCTGCACGGCCAGCCGGTGGGCTACATGTCGGTGCGCACCAAGCCCAGCCGCGAGCAGATCGAGGCTGCCGACGCGCTGTACGCCAAAATGCGCGAGGCCAATCAGCAGGGTGCCGCGAAGATGCGCCTGCATCGTGGGCAGTTGCAGCGGCGCGGGCCGAGAGCACTGTGGCATCGGCTCAGCCATCTCCCTTTGCTGGGCAAACTGGCGGCGGCATTGCTTGTGACCATCTGCGCCAACGAAGCGGCGAAGTTTTTGCCGTTGAGTGGCGTGTGGCAGATTGCGGCTCGGCTTGCGGTGTTTGCCTTGGCCTTCACGGCGGCTTTGTTGTGGCTGCGGCGCAGTGTGATCCGCCCGATCAATGCCGCAACGCTGCGCGCACGCGCGTTGGCGGCCGGCGACCTTCGCGCGCACGATGATACCGCGTTGGGTAACGATGAGTTGGGGCAACTGCTGCGCGCGGTTCATCAGTTGGGGGTCAACCTGCAGGCGGTGGTCGGCGATGTGCGCCGCGAAATCGAGGGCCTGGATGGCACAGCCAGCGAGATCACCGATGGCAGCGACGACCTGTCCGGCCGCGCCGAATCGCAGGCGGCAAGTCTGGAGGAGACCGCCGCATCAATGCACGAGCTCAACGCCACCGTGCAGCAAACCACCGAGATTGCACGCAGCGCCAATGAGTTGGCCGACAAGAACCGCGAGGCGGCCGATGACGGCAGCCGGCTGATGGCCGAGGTGGTGACCACCATGAATGAAATCCGCGCTGCGTCCAAACAGATATCGGAAATCATCGGCCTGATCGATTCGATCGCGTTCCAGACCAATATTCTCGCGCTCAATGCGGCGGTGGAAGCGGCGCGCGCCGGCGAACAGGGGCGCGGCTTTGCGGTGGTGGCCAGCGAGGTGCGCGATCTGGCGCAGCGCAGCGCGCAGGCGGCGGGTGAGATCAAGCAATTGATATCGCGCTCGGCGGCGCAAGTGCAAAGCGGCACCGAGCTGGTGGGCAAGGCCGGCGCGGCGGTGGACGGTATCGTCGCCATGGCCGCCAAGGTGCGCGCCCATATCGGCGAGATCAGCCACGCGGCGGGCGAGCAGGCCAGCGGTGTCGGCCAGATCAATGACGCGGTGGCGAGCCTGGATCAGACCACCCAGCACAATGCGGCGCTGGCCGAGGAGCTGAGCGCTGCAGCGCGCATGCTGCAAGATCGCGCAGCCAGCCTGGGCGCGTCGGTGAAGGTGTTTCAGTTGGGTTGAGCAAGGCTCAGGTCCCAGCGGCCAGCACTCGCTCGCGCAACATGCGGCCAACACGCAACTGGAACAGCAGCTTGGTTACCAGCAGGCGCTCTTCGATCGGTTTTTGCACCAAGTCGTTGGCGCCGGCACGCAGCAGGTCCGATTGGTTGGCCGGGTTGGCATCACCGGTCATCACCAGTACCGGCAACTGGCCTTTGGCATAGCGATATTCGCGACGCAGCTTGAGCAGCAGGTCCTTGCCACTGAGATCGCCCTTCAGGTAGACATCGGTCAGCACGACATCCCAACCCGGCGCGCGATCTTGCTGTACCGCCTGATCGAGCAGGGCAATGGCGTCCTCGACACTGGGCGCGTGGGTCACCAGCAGGCCGTGTTTCTCCAGCATGCGGCGGGTCGCCATCGCCACCACACGGCTGTCTTCGACATACAGCACCTCACCACCGATTTCGGTTTCCGGGCGGATGTAGCCGCGGATGAACGTGGCCAATGCCGCAAAACCCAGTTCCTTGTCGAAATAATCGGTGACATCGTCGGTAAAGCTGCGATTTTCCAGCCGCTCCTGGACATCGCCGGAAACCACGATGATCGGGATGTACGCCTGCGGCGCGTGTTCACGGATGTAATGCGCCAGCTCCAGACCATCCATGTCGGGCAGCCGCAGCGCGGTGGTCACCAGGTCGACGGTGCCTTGCTCCAGCGCGGTGCGCGCTTCCTGGCCGGTGCCGCAGCCGACCACAGCGACATCGGGCAGTTCTTCGCGCAGCACCTGCGCGATCATCATGCGCACCATTTTCGAGCCGTCGACCACCATCACTCGCGCCGAGTGCGGGCCAATATGACGGATGGAGGATGTATTCATGAACAGATCACACCTGCGTACGATGGAGATGATGCCCGGTCGCCAACCAGGCACCCAACCAACCTAAAAACACCACACCGAGCGTAAACCGAAGCAATCCGGCAGCGCCCGGCCCGAGCAGCACAAACTCGCTGCCGTAGCTGGCCAGCAACCCGGCCAGTGGCGGCGCCAATGCCCGCGCCGCCAACAACAGCACCAGCAGCGCCAGCAGCGCGGCGCCGAGGCCGTAACAGGCACCAAGATACAGGAACGGCCGCCGCACGAAGCCATCGGTCGCGCCGAGCAGGCGCAAAACCGAAACTTCTTCGGCGCGCGACTGGATATCCAGGCGCACCGTATTGCCAACCACCAACAGGGCACCCGCGCCCAGCAGCAGCGCCACCACCAGCACCACTCGACTGCCGAAACCAAGCCAGGCATCCAGCCGCCGCCGCCATTGCGCATCGTGCTGCACGATTTCCACCTCCGGCAAATCGCGCAGCGCCGCGGCCGTGGCATCGCCATCATCGCGCGGACTGACCTGCAACAGGTACGGCAACGGGTTCTGTTCCAGCACATCCAGTGCTGCCGCCAGCCCACTCATCGCGCGCAACTCGGCGAGGCCTTGCTCGGGGCTGCGCAGGGTAACTGACAACACCTGTGCGCGCTGACCGATGTCCTGTGCCAGTTGTTGCGCACGCCGGCCGTCCACCTGCGGCCGCAAGAACACGCTGATGTCGCGCGATTGGGTGACGCTACCGGAAAACTGCTCGACGTTTTGCAGCACCAGCCACAAGCCCATCGGCAACGCCACCGCCAGCGCCATCACTGAAACCGTCAGCAAGGTTGCCCACGGCCGTTGGCCCATGCGGCCGATGCTGCTGACCAGACCATACAGATGGAGATCACGCCACGCACGCAGGCGCGGGCCGAGCTTGCTGCCGGCGCTGCGCTGGGCACTGGCGGGCTTGTGTCGGCGGCTGCCCGAGACACTCACGACGCCAGATCCGCAGCGGAAATATCGTCGGCCAGACGGCCGTGATCGAGCACCAGCACGCGTTTGCGCATGCGCCGGATCAGGTGTAGATCGTGACTGGCGACCAGCACCGCGGTGCCTTGTGCCGGCAGCGCAGCGAACAGTTGCATGATCTCAGCCGATAGTTGCGGGTCGAGATTGCCGGTCGGCTCGTCGGCAATCAGCAACGTCGGTTGCGCCACCACGGCGCGGGCAATGCCGACGCGCTGTTGTTCGCCGCTCGACAATGTAGCCGGCAGCGCGCGCTCGCGGCCAGCCAGGCCCACTTTGTCGAGCACCAGCCGCACGCGCTTGCCGACCTCGCCATGCGCACTGCCATTGATCAGCAACGGCAACGCGACATTGTCGAATACGCTGCGGTCGGTCAGCAGCCGGTGATCCTGAAACACCACGCCAATCTGGCGCCGGTGCAACGCCACCCGCCAGCCACGCACGCTGGCGAGGTGTTTTTCATCGAACAGCACCGCGCCCTGCGACGGGCGTTCAGCGAGATGGATCAAACGCAGCAAGGTGCTCTTGCCGGCACCGGAATGGCCGGTAACGAAAACCATCTCGCCGTGCGCCACCGCAAAGCTGATGTCCCGCAGTGCCGCTTGGCCGCCGGGATACTGTTTGCTGACGCCATCAAAGCGCAGCACGGGTTGCGGGGGTGCTTCGGCCATTCAGCGCACCAGTTGATTGAGCTGGAAGATCGGCAACAATATCGCCAATACGATGAACAGCACGAGACCGCCGACGGCAATGATCACCACCGGCCCCAGCGCCGCCATCAGCACCGACAGCACGGTATCCAATTCGCGTTCGAGCTGCGCCGCCGCTTCATCGAGCATGGCATCCAGCCGGCCAGCGCGTTCGCCGCTGGCAATCAGACGCAGTGCCAGTGGTGGAAACCAGCCGGTGCCGGCAAGCGCCTGCGCCAACGGTGCGCCCTCGCGCACCCGCGCCGCGGCGTGGCTCAAGGCATCGCGCAGTTGCCGATTGGCAACCGTTGCATTGGCCAGATTCATGGCGTCCAGCAACGGCACCGCCGATGCTCCCAGCAGGGCCAGGGTGCGGGCGTAGCGCGCGCTATCGAGCGCAATCAACAGGCGCGACAGCAGCGGCACGCGCAACCAACTGCGATGCCGCCAGCGTTCGAAGGCCGGCCGTCGCCAACTGGCCATCAGCCCGGCGAGCGCAGCCAGCAGCAGCGCCAACAGCCACCACACCCCGGCTTGCAGGCCGGCACTGATCGCCAGCAGGGTGCGCGTCGCCCACGGTAAGCTCTGGCCATTGCGCACAAACACGCCAGTAACCTCGGGCACCACGTACAGCATGAGTCCGCTGACCACCAGCAACGCGAAAAACAGCAGCAGGATCGGATACGCCAGTGCCGCGATCACCCGCCGTCGCAGCACGTCGCGCGCCTCCAGATGCGCGGCGAGTTGCGCCAGTACGACCCCCAGCCGTCCGGCCTGTTCACCGGCGGCAACACTGCCTCGGTACAACGGCGAGAACGTCGCTGGAAACTCCGCCAACGCCTGTGCCAGGCTGCTGCCCTCCATCACCCGCGCGCGCAAAGCCAGAGTCACCGTGCGCATGCTGCCATCGGCACCCTCGGCAGCGGCGGCCAGCACTTCGTCCAGCGGCAGACCGGCGCCGAACAAGGTGGCCAACTGCCGGGTGAGCAGCACCAGCATGGTGGCAGACAAGCGCGTGCCGTGGCCGCTGTCGGCTTCGACCAGCACCACGTTCAGCGGCGTCAGGCCACGCTCGCGCAATGCCGCGCGCGCCGCGCGTGGGGTGTCCGCCTGCAGCACGCCCTTTTCGGTGCGGTGATTCGCGCTCAGCGCCTGATAATGAAATGCCGGCATCGGTGTTCAGTCCCGCGCCTGATAAAACGCGTGTTCCGAGATGCGATGCCAGGCCTGCGCCTTGGCGCGGAACACGCGCATCGAATCGTGGCAACGCCGCGCCATGGCGTCGGATGCCGCAATCGCTTCCAGCGTCTGCTCGCTGGCACGGCGCAATGCCGTCAGCACATCGGGCGGCAACGGCCGCACATCGACGCCATGCTCGCGGATCAGGGTGTCGAGCGCGTCCTGATTGCGCGCCGTGAACTCGGCCAGCATCGCCGCGTTCACCGCACCGCAGCAGGCGCTGACCACGGCTTGCAGATCCTTCGGCAGCGTCTCGTAGGCGGACTTGTTGATCATGCATTCCAGCGTCGGCCCCGGCTCTTGCCAGCCCGGGTAGTAGTAATGCTTGGCGACGGTATGCAGGCCAAACGCCAGATCGTTCCAGGGGCCGACCCATTCGGTGGCATCAATCGCCCCCGATTGCATCGCGGTAAAGATTTCCGCACCGGGCAGATTCACCGGCGTGGCGCCGAGCCGCGCCATCACCTCGCCACCGATGCCGGGAATGCGGATCTTCAGGCCGACCAGGTCGCGCACCGAACGGATTTCGCGATTGAACCAGCCAGCCATCTGTACCCCGGTGTTGCCGGCCGGAAACGGCAGCAGATTGAATGGCGCGTACAGTTCGCGCCACAATTCCAGACCACCGCCAGCGTACAGCCAGGCATTCATTTCCTGTGCGTTGAGGCCGAATGGCACCGCGCAGAAAAACGGCGCTGCGGCGGCCTTTCCTTTCCAGTAATAGGCCGCGCTATGACCCATCTGGGCAACGCCGCGGCTGACCGCATCGAACACTTCAAATGCCGGCACCAGCTCGCCGGCACCGTACACCTTCACCGTCAACCGACCCGCCGAAGCCTCACTGATCAGCGCGCCAAGCGTGGCCGCACCGGTGCCCAGGCCGGGGAAGTCCTTCGGCCACGAGGTAATCATTTTCCAATGCCGGCGCGACCCGCTGGCGGCCTGGTTGTTGCCATCTGTGGCTGAGCAGGCCGCCAGACTGGCAGCAACCGCAGCCAGGCCAGAGGCGCGCAGGAGCTCGCGTCGATTCATGCACAAGGGTTCCGGGGTTTTGCCATCATCGTACACCGCGCACGCAAGTCACGATCACCATGCCGGCGCACGCTGGCACCCAGCGCCTGCGGCGGTTGCCCGTGCTTGGGCGATAGTGCTTGAGCCAAAGGCATGTCGCAGGTACCTTTGTTGGAAATTCGGCGTCCAATTCGTTGCCGCAGACAAGCCTCAAATGGAGTACAGGCCGGTGGATAAATCCAAAGCAGACGCGATTGCCCACGCCATTCTCGCGCCGGATAGTGAGTCACAGGAAACCCTGCGTCGCAAGCGAGCCAAGGCAGATTTGGCGGTTGCCGGCAGGCGCAAGGTTGCATTGCTCATGCTGGTTGGGTTCGCCGTGGGAGCAGCCGTTGCACACTTTGCTGGCGAACGCTTCACGGCAGGAGGTTGGTGGGGCGCCATCGCTGGTGGGGCGGGCGGCTGGCTATGGATCGGTTGGCGCAATCGCGGTCGCTCGGTCTGACAATTCGCCAGGTTCCGTATCCGGGTAGGATCGAACATGACCATGACTTTGCACGCACGTTTCAGCCTGTTGGCGTTGCTGCTGGCGCTGGCACAGGTGGCCTGTGTGGCGCAGCCGCCGGTTGCCGACACGCCGGCATACGATCCCGAGGCGCGGTTGGCCGAGTTGGGTATCGAACTGCCGGCACGCAGCCCGCCGGTAGCCAACTATGTGCCGGCGGTGCGCAGCGGCAATTGGGTGTTTCTTTCCGGCATGGGGCCATGCGCTGAGATGCAGCCGGACAAGCTGGGCAAGCTCGGCGCCGAGCGCAGCGTCGAGGACGGTTACCGGGCGGCGCGGCGCACGGCAGTTTGCCTGCTCGCCGCACTCAAGGCCGAAGTGGGCGATCTGAAAAATGTACATCGTATAGTGCGCGTGTTCGGCATGGTCAACGCCACGCCGGAGTTCAGCCAGCACCCGCAGGTGATCAACGGCGCGTCGGATCTGCTGGTGGCGGTGTTCGGCGAACGTGGCCGGCATGCGCGGGCGGCGGTGGGCATGGCGTCGTTGCCGTTCAATATCCCGGTGGAAATCGAAATGCTGGTGGAATTGGAACCGTAAATGGCCTCATTGCGCATTGCCGCGATAGGCGCCGGGCGCCTTGCCGGTCCAGCGTTTGAACGCGCGCTGGAACGCGCTTTGTTCGGAAAAGCCGAGCAGATAGGCGATCTCGGCAAGGCCCAGGCTGGGGTCGGCGAGGTAACTCAACGCCAGTTGTTGGCGCAAGGTGTCCACCAGCGCACGGAAGCTGGTGCCGCGCCGGGTCAGCAATGCGGTCAGTTCATCGTTGCGCAATCCGGCCGCGGCGGCGACCGCGCCCAGTTCCGGGCCACCGGTCTCGAATGCCTGCACAATCGCCTTGTGGACGCTACCCAGCCAGATCGGGTCGTTGTGATTGGCATAGCGATGCAAGGTGCGTTCGCATAGCGCGTCGAGCATGCGCCGCACCGCTGGGTTGCCCTGCGGCAACGCGCAATCGAGCATCGCGGCGGGAATGGCAATCGCAGTCTCCGGTGCGGAAAAACGAACCGGGCAGCCGAAGAGGCGCTCATAGTCGCCGTGTTGGTGCAGCGGCGGCGACGGGTGCCGAAACGCGACCCAGGTTGCCTTCAAGTCGGCACGCCCGGTCATCCAGCGGCCCAGCGTGATCCAGGCGGCCATGTTCAACTCGTCCTGCAGACGTCCCAGCGGTTCGTGATTGGGCAACCGGCTGCGCCAATAGCGTACGCACAGGTCGCCTTGTTGCTCCAGTTCGTTACTGCACGCGTTGAGCACCATGCCCGAATAGCGGCGCGAGCGATCCAGTGCCTCGCCGACCGTCGCGCAACTGATCAACACAAAACCGAGCGAGCCCAGATGTCCGGCCTTCACCTGCACGCCCGCGTGCAGCCCCAGCAATGGGTCATCGAGCACTTGCGCGATGCGTTCGCACAACGTCGCAAAATCGCTGAAACGCAACCGGTTTTCGCTGTCGTCCAACAGCACTGGCGACCAACCCACCTCGGCCAGCAGCGGTGCCACGTCCACGTCGTGCTGCGCTGCGTACTCGGTGACCAAGCGCACCAGATGCACCGCCACGATGGCGGTTTCCCGGGTCGGTGCGGTGCTTGGGGTCAATGGCATCGGGCTTGGGTCAATAGGGTTTGCATCGATACTGGCACACTGCAAGCGGACTTGGTTCGGCGGGCGCGCAAAAACAACGCCTTGCCACTGCACAGAGAATGATAGCAGCCACGTCTTGTCGTGGCCTTTGCGGCACCATGAGTGCAGCCAATGTGCTGGATTCGTTGCTCAAACACCCTGGGGAGGGAGATCATGCAATACAGGCAAGCTGGGAAATTGCAACCACGGGTATTGGCGCTGGCCGTGGCGATGGCGCTGGCGCCAGCGGTATGGGCGCAGCAGCAGGAGGCGGGTGCTGCCAGCCCCACGCGTCTGGACGACGTGGTCGTGACCGCGCAAAAACGCAGCCAGGCGCTGGAAGACGTGCCGATTGCGATCACTGTGATTGATCGCGAAACGCTGGAGAAAGAGCGTGGCCGCACACTGTTCGACTTGCAGCAGTTGGCGCCAAACTTCCAGTTGGTCAAAGCCGGCTTCAACTCGATCACCATTCGCGGTGTCGGTGGTGGCGGACGCAGTATCGGTTTTGATACGCGCGCCGGCATGTATCTCGATGGCGTCTATCTGGGCCAGTCGCCAGCGCTGAACATGCCTCTGTTCGATATCGAACAGGTGGAGATATTGCGCGGCCCGCAGGGGCATTTGTTCGGCCGCAACACGGTGTCCGGCGCGGTCAACGTCACCACTGCCGCGCCGAGCCCGTTCTTCGATGCCAAGTTGCGTGCGGTGTACGGCAACAATGATGCATTTGAAGGTTACGGCAGCGTCACCGGCCCGATCAGCGAAGCGGTGCTGGGCAAGATCGCCGCCTCCTACGAGACCCGCGACGGCTACACCCGCAACCAGTTCAATGGCGATGATCTGGACAATCTGGATCGCTTCAGTACCCGTGGCCAGCTCAGCTTTCTGGTCAGCGACAAGCTCACCATCGATGTCTACGGCGACTACTCGGATAGCGAAGAAAACACCATCATCGGCGAGCCGATCACCGCGTTTTTCGATAGCCCGATAGCCGGCGGCAACCTGCCCGATCGCAACGTGGACTTCAACACCACGCCATTCATCAACGCCACCTTGTATGGCAGCAGTGTCAAGGTGAGCTATGACATGGACAACGGCGACACCCTGACCGCGATCAGTGGCTACCGCAACACCAAGCAGCAGCGCCAGAACGACACCGATTACAGCGCCGCCGACATCATCCGCATCAACTTCAACGACAAGTTCGAGCAGTTCTCGCAGGAGTTGCGCATCGCCTCATCCAATGACCGCCGCCTGCGCTACGTGCTGGGTGTGTTCTACCTCAACGAGCAGGCCGATTCGGATCGCCGGGTGACCATCGGCCAGGACATGAACACCATCGTCGCGCTGCCCGCTGGTTCGCCGTTTCCATTCGCGCCGGTGGGGCTGGCGTTCGGGGTGACCGCCGGCACCGTGGTTCCCGCCATCGCCAACATCGAAACCGAGAATCTCGCCGGTTTCGGTTCGCTGGATTTCGATATCAGCGAGCGCTTGACCCTGAACCTCGGTGCCCGTTACACCCACGAGACCAAGGACATCGTGTTCAACCTCGATGGCAGCCGCAGCGGCGCGTTCCGCATCGGCTCGCTCGACAACTTCCGCGATGACCGTACCGACAACAAGTTCACCCCGACCGCCGGGCTCACCTTCGCACTCAATGACGATGTCAACGTCTACGCGAAATACGCGCGCGGCTTCAAGAGCGGCGGCTGGAACACCGATTTCCTGAATGTCGGGCAGATCGCCACCGGCTTTGATTTCGATACCGAAACCGTGGACAGCTACGAAGCCGGCTTGAAGGGACTGGTGCTCGATCGCCGCCTGCGCTTCGATCTGGCGGCGTTCTACAACGAGTTCAGCGATTTCCAGCAATTCCAGTTCATCGCTCTGGGCGGTGGCACCACGGTGTTGCAATTGCGCAACGCGGCGCGCGTGGAGTCGCAGGGCATCGAGGGCAGCATCAGCTTGCAGGTCAACGAAAACCTGCGTCTGGGTGCCAATGCCGGTTACGTCGATGCCACCTTCGACAGCTTCCCGAACGGCGGCCCCGGCGGTCAGGATTTGTCCGGCAACGATCTGCCGGCGCCGGACACCACCGCCGCAGTCACCATCGATTATGGTGTACCGGTGGCGGCGCTGGGTGGCCGCATCGACTTCTTCGGCGAGTACAGCTACCGCAGCAATTACTTCAGCGGCGCCACCAACGACCCGCTGTACGAGCGCATCGGCAGCCGCAACCTGGTCAATGCCCGGCTCACTTACAGCACCGATGCCGGCAATTTCGGGATCAGTCTGTGGGGCCGTAACGTGTTCAAGGAAACGTTTCTCGACAACCGTGGCCGCGACTTCTTCGGCAACCAGTTCGTCACCCGTGGCGAGCCGCGATCGTACGGTATCGAGTTGTGGCACACGTTCTGATGGTTGATCGTGCGTCAGCCGGTTGCGGCGCGCTGGTGCTGTTGCTGGCGCTAACGCCAGCTTGCGTTGCGGCACACGACCGCGTGGCCGCAGCCGCCACCGCGGCCGCTGCCAGCCCGTATGCGGTAACGCGGCGGGTGGGCGCGTGGGTGTTCGTGTCCGGGCAGATCCCGCGCGATCCGGCCACTGGCCAATGGCGACATGGCGGTGATATCGACCGCCAGACCCGGTTGGTGCTCGACAACCTCAAGGCGGCACTGGCGGGCGAAGGCGTGGGTCTGGCCGACGTGGTGAAAACCACGGTCTTGCTGCGCTCGGCGACCGATATGGCGGCAATGAACGCGGTTTATCAAAGCTATTTCACGCAGCAACCGTTGCCGGTACGCACCACCATCCCCGGCGTCGATTTCGGCACGGCACCGATTTTGATCGAAATCGACGCCATCGCCTTTGTCGGCGAGCCCGAACAACCGACATCGCCATGAATCACCTGACCTTGGGAGGGTAATGGCCGTGCTGACCCGCCGCCGCCTGCTGGTAGGTGGCAGTACCGTGTTGCTCGCAATCGGCAGCGCTGGCTGGTGGCTGTTGCGGCAACCCACCGCACCGACCGGCTTTGCCTACCGCGACGATGAGTTGGCGCGGGCGCAGGCATTTCTTGCCGCACACCCGGTCATCGATGCGCACGCCCATCCGGGCCGCACCTTTGTGCGCGGTGCCGAACATGTCCGCGGCATGGTGCGGCTGTATGCGTGGCGCGGCACTTTTGAACGGCGCACGTTGGCGGATATGCGTGCCGGTGGCGTCGATGTCGCCGCCTTCGCTGCCGTTGCCGATTTTCAAACGCTCGCATTGTCCGATGCTACCGGCTTGACCAGTGCGCGCGCGTTCGAACCGGGCGAAGCGTGGGCCAGCTATCGCCGCCAGATCGACAACCTCAATGCGTTGGTTGGGTCCGGGTGGGTGCAGCGCATCGATCGGCCGGCCGACATCGCGGCAGTGCGAGCGCAAGGCCAGATCGGCGCGTTGCTCACCGTCGAGGGCGGCGACTTTCTCGAAGGCAAGCCCGAACGGGTGGGCGAAGCGTACGCGGATGGCGTGCGTTCGATCACCCTGATGCATTACCGCCACAACGAACTGGGCGACATCATGACCGAAGCACCGCGCCATGGCGGCCTCACTCGTGCCGGTACCGCCGTCGTGCGCGAGATGAACCGGGTCGGCATGATCGTCGATCTCGCCCACGCCAGCGAGGCCACTGCGTTCGGCGCGTTGGCGGTCAGCACCCGCCCGGTCATGGCCTCGCACACCCATGTCCATCAACACGCAGCGGGTGCGCCACCGCGTTTCATTTCGCAAGAACTGGCAACCGCCACCGCCAGCGCTGGCGGCGGCGTGATCGGGGCCTGGCCGGCCGGCATTGGGATCAGCGATCTGAATGGGTTTGTCGACCGCACCCTGGAGCTGATCGATCGCGTCGGCATCGATCACGTATGCCTGGGTACCGACATGGATGCCAACTACAAACCGGTGCTCGACAGCTATGCCAAGCTGCCGGTTTATGTGGCTGGCCTATTCCAGCGCGGCCTTGCCGAGGACGAGGTCGCCAAGCTGGTCGGTGGCAATTTCCTGCGCGTGTTCACGGCCGTGCAGACGCGGTAATCGGTTACCGCGCACTCAATTTGGCGTAGGCCAACACCAGCCATTTGCAGCCAGCCTGCTCGAAGTTCACCTGCACCCGTGCGTGTGCGCCGCTGCCCTCGCAATCGACCAACACGCCTTCGCCGAAGCTGGGGTGGCTGACGCGCTGGCCGAGCGCCAAGCCGTTGCCGCCCGATGGCGATCGCGCAGGGGTGTCGAATCGTGGCCGCGCGGTCTGCACCGTGGCGCGCACTTCGTGCAGCAGCGCGGGCGGGATCTCGCGCAGAAAACGCGAAGGCGGGTTGTAGGCATCGCTGCCGTGGATGCGCCGGGTTTGCGCATAACTCAGCACCAGCCGTTGCCGGGCGCGGGTGATGCCGACGTAGGCCAGGCGACGTTCTTCCTCCAGCCGACCGGATTCTTGCAGCGAGCGAGCGCTCGGAAACAGGCCCTCTTCGAGGCCGGTGACGAACACCAGATCGAACTCCAGGCCTTTGGCCGAATGCAGTGTCATCAACTGCACGCCGTCGCTGCCGGCCTCGGCCTGGCCGTCGCCGGCTTCCAGCGAGGCATGGGCGAGAAAGGCAACCAAATCGGACATACCCTGCAACTCTTCGTCGTCGCTGCGCACGAAACGCGTTGCCAGCGACACCAACTCGTCGAGGTTGTCGGTGCGCGCATCGAGCGTGCCGCGCGATTCTTCTGCGTAGTGCGCGCGCAGGCCCGAGCGCGCCAGCACATGATCGATCTGTTCGGCCAGTGTCATGGCATCGAGCTCGATGGCCAGCGCAGCGATCAGTTCGATGAAGCCGCGCAAGGCATTGCGGGCGCGGCCAGCCAGGCTGACATCGGTGCTCAGTTGCTCGCTGGCTTGCCATAGCGAGCTTGCCTGCGCGCGTGCGAGCTGACGCACCAGATCCAGTGTGCGGCTGCCGATGCCACGGGTCGGCGTATTCACCGCGCGTTCGAATGCGGCATCGTCATTGCGGTTGGCGATCAGGCGCAGGTAAGCGAGAGTATCCTTGATTTCGGCACGTTCGAAAAAGCGCAGGCCGCCGTACACCCGGTACGGCATATCGGCCTGCACCAGTTGCTCTTCCAACGCCCGTGACTGCGCATTGGAGCGGTACAGCACCGCGCAATCACCGTGGCTGCCGCCATTGCGCACCCAGGCGGCAATCCGGCCGATCACGTACTGCGCCTCGTCGATTTCGTTGTAGGCGGCGTACAGATCGATCGGTTCACCCTCGCCGGCCGCGGTCCACAACTGTTTGCCAAGGCGGTCGGGGTTGTGCGTGATCACCGCATTGGCGGCAGCCAGAATGCTGCCGGTGGAGCGGTAGTTCTGCTCCAGCCGCAAGGTGCTGGCACCGGGGTAATCACGCAGGAAACGTTGCACGTTTTCGACCTGTGCACCGCGCCAGCCGTAGATCGCCTGATCATCGTCACCGACCACGAACACCTGCCCGCGCTCGCCCGCCAGCACCCGGATCATCGCGTACTGAATGGCGTTGGTATCCTGAAACTCGTCCACCAGAATGTGGCCGAAGCGGCTCTGGTAATGCGCCAGCAGCGCGGGTTGCTGGCGCAGCAACTCGTGTGCGCGCAACAGCAGTTCGGCGAAGTCGACCAGCCCGGAGCGACGGCAGCGTTCCTCGTACGCGGCATACACACGAACGAACGTCTGCGCCAGAAAATCACCACTGGTCTGGATGTTGTCCGGGCGCCGGCCTTCATCTTTTTGTGCGTTGATCCACCACGTCGCCTGGCGCGGCGGGAAGCGGGTGTCATCGATTTCCAGATCGGCCATCACCCGCTTGATCAGGCGCAACTGGTCGTCGCTGTCGAGCACCTGAAACGATTCGGGCAACCCGGCTTCCTGCCAGTGCATGCGCAGCAGTTTGTGGGCGATGCCATGAAAGGTGCCCACCCACATGCCGCGTATGCCATCGCGCAGTTGCTCTTGCAGCCGCGCGCGCATTTCGCCAGCGGCCTTGTTGGTGAAGGTGACGGCGAACACGCCGTGGCTCGGCACGCCCAGCACTTCGGTCAACCAGGCAATGCGGTGGGTGAGCACGCGGGTCTTGCCCGAGCCGGCACCGGCGAGCACCAGATAGTGGCCGGGGTCGGCGGCAACGGCGGCGCGCTGCGCCGGGTTGAGCGGGTCGAGCAGGTGGGAAACGTCCATGCCGCCATTGTAGCCGGGCGGCTCCGCCGCCATTCACGGAACCTTGGCCGCTACCGTGTTACTAACGTGCATGGCGAATCGCCACCCCGGATGATGCAACGGCCATTCGCCATGATCGCTCCCCCACCCCGGCCCTCCCCCGCACGCGGGGGAGGGGGACAATGACACGCTGCGCGTTGTTGCACATCAAGGTTTTCATGTCAGCCCAATACCAACCGCGAAACCGGCGCTGTATCTGGCGCACTGCCCGCATGTTGCTGGGTGTTGCCGGTGCATTGCTTGCCACTGCGGCGAGTGCCGCGATCGATTACCGGGTTTCCATCGACAAGGCCGCTGGCGAGTTGCGCGTCGCGGCGTGCGCCGATCGTGATTACCCGCAGTTGCAATTGCGTGCGCAGGAAGGCGCCACTGATTTTTTGCTCGGCTACGCCCGCAGCGATGACGGTGCATTGCAGCGCAGCGGCGATCGCCTGATCGCGGGCGCAGTGCCGGCGGGTGCCTGCATCCATTACCGGATTGCGGCTGCGCGCGCGAGTCGCTCCAATGGCCGTGATGAGGGCATCCAGACCGCCAGTGGCAGTTGGATGATCAGCGCCGGCGTTTTGCTGTGGCGCGCCGATGAGGCCGGCACGGTGACGCTGGACCTGCCGCCGGGCATGCACGCATCGTTGCCCTGGCAGCCACGCGATCGTTCGCGGCGAGTCTACGTGCTGCAAGCAGGTGGTGGCGATTGGCCTGCGTGGGCGGTGTTCGGTGCGGTGGATGAACGCATCGTTGCGGCGGGCGACGGCAGCGAGCTTCGCATCGCGGTGATCGATGCGCGCTCGCGGCAGCGCGCCGATGCGTTGCACGGATGGCTGCGGGAAGTGGCGAGTGCAACGCTCACCGCTTACCGGCGGTTTCCGGTGCGCAGCGCGCAGGTGCTGGTGATCGAGATCAGCTCGCGCAGCAAGAGCCCCGTGCCCTGGGGCCAAACCACGCGCGGCGCCGGGGTGGCGGTGCAATTGTTCGTGCGCCGCGATGCCACGGTTGCGCAACTGCGTGACGACTGGACCGCAATCCATGAGTTCTCCCACTTCTTTCATCCGTATCTGGGCAACAGTGGGCGCTGGCTGGCCGAGGGCCTGGCCAGTTATTACCAGAATGTGCTGCGCGCGCGCGCTGGCATCGTCAGCGAAGCCTATGCCTGGGAACAACTCGACGCCGGCTTTGGCCGTGGCCGCAACGCCGCCGCGGGCGTTTCACTGGCTGAAATCAGCCGTGCTCCGCGGCAGCGGGCGTCAGGTCAGCGTGGTGGCTGGCCGGTGATGCGCATCTATTGGGGCGGCGCGGCATTCTGGCTGGAGGCGGATATCGCCCTGCACCGCGAACGCGGCCTTGGCCTTGAGCAAGTGCTCGCTGCGTATTCGCGGTGTTGTCTGCCGGAGGCGGGCCGAGTCGATCCCGATGCGTTCATCGCCCGCCTCGATGCGCTCAGTGAGAGCGACGTGTTTTCGCGGCTGGCACTCAGACACGCCACATCGCGGCATTTCCCCAGCCTCAACGGCAGCTACGCGGCACTGGGGCTGCGCGTGGATTCCGATCGCGCCAAGTTGTCAGACGAGGCGCAGTCACTCGCGCTGCGTCGGCAGATCATGACGACGCCGGAAACGCCGGTAACGCCGGCGCAACTGGGCGCACGTTGATTGCCGCATCACAGTGACGCGCTATGCTGGCGGCTCCGTGCCATCGATGCGCCGTGATGACCGATGCCAATCCCGCTGCGTTGCCGCCTGAATACGATGCCGTGATCGTCGGCGCCGGTTTTGCCGGCTTGTGCATGGCGATTCGCCTGCGCCAGGCCGGGCAGCGTTTCGTGTTGCTGGAGCAGGCACCGAGCCTCGGCGGAACCTGGCAGGCCAATCGTTATCCCGGCGCTGCCTGCGACATCCCGTCCAGCCTGTACTGCTTTTCGTTTGCGCCCAACCCCGACTGGTCGCGCGCGTATCCGGCGCAAGCGGAAATCGAGAAGTACCTCAACCAGTGCGCCGATCGTTTTTGCGTGCGCGCGCAGATGCGCTTCAATCACCCGGTAACCGCCGCACGTTTTGATGAGGAGCGGCGGCATTGGCGAATCGAGGTTGCCAACGCGGCGCAGGTCTTTCACGCGCGTTCGCTGATTCTGGCAACCGGCGGCCTGAGCCGACCCAAGCTACCGGACATTCCGGGAATCGCGCAATTTGCCGGCGCCAGCTTTCACAGCGCACGGTGGCCGGCGGACATCACGCTGGCCGGCAAGCGGGTCGGCCTGATCGGCACCGGTGCCAGCGCGATCCAGGTGCTACCGGCCATCGTCGGGCAGGCGGCGCAGGTAACGCTGTTCCAGCGCACCCCGGCCTGGATCATCGGCAAACCCAACTGGGCGGCACCGCATTGGCGCAAGGCGCTGTACCGGCGCTGGCCGTCAACGCAGCGCATCAGCCGGGTGTTCAACTACTGGCGGCATGAACTGTTCGCGGTAGCCTTCACCCGCCTGCCGGCACTGTTGCGCGTGTTGGAAATCCTGCCGCGCCTGCAATTGCGCTGGCAAGTGCGCAATCGGCAACTGCGCGCGCAACTGACACCGAATTACCGCGTCGGTTGCAAGCGGGTGTTGTTGGCGAGCGATTTTTATCCGGCACTGTGCCGCGACAACGTGCAACTCGTCACCGCACCGATCACGCGCATCGCTACCACTGCGGCCGTGACCGGCGATGGGGTTCAGCACCCACTCGATGTGCTGATCGCCTGCACCGGATTTGAAGCGGCCGAAGCATGCGCGCCATTCCCGGTCACCGGGCGCCGCGGCGTCGACCTCGATAGTGCCTGGCGCGACGGCCCCAATGCGTATCTGGGCACCACGGTCAGCGGTTTTCCCAACCTGTTCATCATGACTGGGCCGAACACCGCTTTGGGCCATAACTCGATGGTGTACATGATCGAAGCGCAGGCCAATTACGTCATCGACGCCATCGCGCAACTGGCGCAGCGCCCGGGCGCGGCGCTGGAGGTGGATGCCGCCGTGCAGCGCAACTACAACAGCGCACTGCAACGACGACTGGCACGCACGGTATGGAATACCGGCGGCTGTAGCAGTTGGTACCGCACCCGTGACGGCCTCAACACCACGCTATGGCCGGACTTCACCTTTGTCTTTCGCCATCGCCTGCGCCGTTTCGACCCGGCGCCATATCACTGGTTGGATTGATCGGCGCTGCAGATCGCCTACACTCACCGTTCCGTCCATGGTTGGGGGAGTGCGTGATGAAACACCACAGGATGTTGTTTCTTGCCAGTGCGCTGGGCGCCGGGCTTGCCTTGGCGCAAGCGCCGGCGGAGCCGGTGACCGTGCTCAAGGCTGCGCACCTGTTTGATGGTGCCAGCGGTCGGCTGAGCGAACCCGGGGTGGTGGTGGTGCGTGGCCAGCGCATCATCGCGGTGGGCGCCGGTGCCGCGATTCCGGCGGACAGCACGATCATCGACCTCGGCGATGCCACCCTGATGCCGGGCATCATCGATGCCCACACCCACATCACCTACGATCACGTCGACGATTGGGCGCAGGGTTTTTACGAGGGCATGTTGCGCTTCCCGGTGGAGCAGTCGTTGCACGCCGCACGCAATGCCAAGGTCACGCTGCAGGCCGGGGTCACCACGGTACGCGAGGTCGGCGCGGCAGATTTTATCGATATCGCGTTGCGCAATGCGATCAACGATGGCCTGACCCAAGGTCCGCGAATGCTGGTTGCGGGTCACTCCATCGGCTCCAGCGGCGGCCACTGCGACAATTCACCGTTTCCACCCGAGCGGGTCAAGCCGTCCGGGCCGATCGAGGGTGTCTGCAATGGCCCGGAGCAATGTCGGGCGGCAGTGCGCTACCAGATGAAGTGGGGAGCCGACGTGATCAAGATCTGCGCCTCGGGTGGGGTGTTGTCGGAGTCCGACCCGGTCGATGTACCGCAGCTCACGCCGGCCGAGCTCAGCGCCATCATGTCCGAGGCCCATGCCTGGGGCCGCAAGGTGGCGGCACACAGCCATGGCGATCGCGCCGCTCGGCTGGCGGTGGAAGCCGGCGTGGACTCGATCGAACACGGCAGCTTTCTGGGCGCCGACACGCTGCGACTGATGAAGGCGAAGGGCGTGTATCTGGTGCCGACGCGGATGACCCAAGTGTGGGTGAACGCCAAGGCCGATACTTATCCGCCGAAGATCGGCGACAAGGCGCGCGCCGCAGCCAAGGCCCACACCGAAATGTTCAAGAAGGCGTTGCAGATCGGCGTGCCGATCGCGTTTGGCACCGATGCGGCAGTCTATCCGCATGGCCTCAACGCGCAGGAATTCGGCGACATGGTGGATATCGGCATGTCGCCGTCGGCGGCGTTGCTCAGCAGCAGCCAAGGCGCGGCGAAACTACTCGGCATCGACGCCCAGACCGGCACCCTGAGCGTGGGCAAGTTCGCCGATGTGCTGGCGGTGCCGGGCAATGTGCTCAGCACTATCCGTGCGACCCAGACCCCGTTGCTGGTGATGAAGCAAGGCGAGATCGTCCGCCAGCCGTGAATCGGGTGCTGTGCGATGATCGCCCGCGTGTCGGAGATTTCTGACACGCGGCTCCATCGCTCGCCGACAGACCGCGAGCGCGCACTGCGATAGCCTGCACGCCAGCACTCAAAGGGGGCAAGGCAATGCGCACAGCAACCATCAAGCGGGGCATCAGCCACCGCGTTTCGGCACTGGTACGCGCTGTCCTGATGCTGCTGGCCCTTGCGCCACCGTTGGCCGCCGTACATGCTGCAACACTCTTCAAATGCCAAGCCGCCGATGCGGTAACCAGCTACCAGTCAGCACCTTGCGCAGCAAACGCGCAGCAGGTTTGGCAGCGCGATGTCACGGCCGAGCCGGTGCCGCGCGTGGCCGCGCCCCGCCCGCAAACCCTTCGCCGGGCCGCGCCGCGCAGCAAAACCGTGCGTGTACGCACCGCGGCTACCGGCACAGCGCACGTCAATGCCTGCGCACGGGCGCGTGCTGCCGCCGAAGAAGAACGCGATCGGCACTGGTACACCATCACCTTTGATCGCCTGCGCCAGCTCGACGACACGGTCGCCCGCGCTTGCAAATGAGCCTGAGCACACACCAGTCTGCATTTGGTCTGCGTTGAGTCGCCAAACAACGGCACTTGCGGCAGACTGTGGCGCATTCATCAATGGAGTGGAACCGTGCCCAACCGACCGCGCGAATGCCTGTTCCGCTGGATCTCGCAGCCGACCGATGTTAATTGGGGTGGCAAGGTGCACGGCGGCATGGTGATGAAATGGATGGATCAGGTGGCGTATGCCTGTGCCGTCGGCTGGTGCGGCGGCTATGCGGTAACCGCCAGCGTCGGTGGCATGAG
>PFJA01000106.1:17702-17844 GCA_002782905.1 Lysobacterales bacterium CG_4_10_14_3_um_filter_64_11 | reverse complement strand
TTCCCAGGCGGCTTCGATGTTGCCGCGCCAGGCCTGCAAGGTGCGGTCATAGTTGCTGCCGAAATTGTGCCAGTCCTCGATCACCAGCCGGAGCTCCAGCGTGCGGGTGATTTGCGCGGCCGACGGCAACATCGAGTTGGGG
>PFJA01000106.1:0-17690 GCA_002782905.1 Lysobacterales bacterium CG_4_10_14_3_um_filter_64_11 | reverse complement strand
CCGATCCAGGGATCGGTGTGGGTGCGCGAGACGTTGCTGCCGATCGTGTGCAGCAAGGCCAAGCCGCGTTCATGCAAGTGGCTGCGCACTTGCGTGAAGAACCGTGCGTAGTTGCGTACGCCGACATGTTCGAACATGCCGATCGAGGCGACGCGATCGAAATGGCCGTCCATTTCGCGGTAATCGCACAGTCGGATTTCCACCGGCAGCCCGGCGCACAATTGCTGCGCGTACGCGGCCTGCTGACGCGAAATGGTTACCCCGACGCCGCTCACGTCGTAGCGCTCGGCGGCGAACTTCAGCAACTCGCCCCAGCCGCAGCCGATGTCGAGCAGGCGTTGGCCCGGTTGCAACATCAGTTTGCGGCAGACCAAGTCGAGCTTGGCTTCCTGCGCGGTATCAAGGCTATCGGCGCTGGCCCAGTAGCCGCAGCTGTACACCATGCGTTCGCCCAGCATCGCCCGGTACAGGTCGTTGCCGATGTCGTAATGGCGCTTTCCGACCGCAAAACTGCGGCGGCGGCTCTGCTCGTTGACCAGCAGTGCGCGCAACCACGCCCATAACGCGGCGAGGCCGGGTTGGCGCTGTTCCAGTCGTGCCTGCAACAGCCGGTACAGCAGGCCGTCCAGATCGCGCGTGTCCCACCAGCCCTCCATGTAGCTATCGCCCAGCCCGAGTGAGCCTTGCGCGAGCAGGCGCGCGTAGAGCCGCGGTTCGTGCACCTGCATGTCCCAGGGCCGATCACCATCGATGCCGACATCAGCGCTAAGTAGCAGGCGTTCGATTGGCGCTTTCAGCGAGCCAGCCAGTGCCATGGAGCCTCCTTTGCATGCGACTATGCAACATCGGCGACGCAACGCCGATCGTAACGCGTGAATGGGCAGCGGTCGAATGGCTTGCCGCGCTGAACCCACGGCTACCGCGCGCGTGCGAGCATTGCGTTCAAGCCCGCGGCCGATGACACGTTTGCCAGCAGGCGGGCGATGGGGTGGCATGTTGCCGCGCTCTGCGCAGGCTGGCGCGCGCAGAGCAGGTGACGATGCGGATAATGGGTGCGACATCATTGCTTCACCAGGGGCAACTCATGAGCCAATTGCAATCGATCTGTTTGTGCGGTGGGGTGCAGATCACCGGTACCTTGCCCAGTTTGTGGCTGGCGCACTGCCACTGTACTCAGTGCCAACGCGCGCACGGCGCGGCGTTCGTCACCTGGATCGGCATGCGTGCCGACGGCTGCGTGGTGCACGATCATGAGCAGTTGCTGCGCTGGTATGCGTCCTCGCCGGCAGCGGAGCGTGGTTTTTGTTCGCGTTGCGGCAGTTCGCTGGCGTTTCGCTCCACGCGTTGGCCCGATGAGCTGCATCTGGCCGTGGCCAATCTCACCAGCGCAGCGGATCGCACGCCGCAGGCGCATGTGTTCTGGGATACGCATGTGGGCTGGGTTGCGCTGGCTGACGATGGCCTGCCGCGCAAAGGTGCGCCCGATTCGGATACGGTGTGAGATGCGTTGCCGATGAGGGTGCCAAGCACCATTGCTGCGAGCCGTTTGCAACTGCCGCCAGGGCCGTGGACGAGCGTGCTTGATGGCCTGTGCGCGCGGTTTCCGGCGATCAGCCGCGAACGTTGGCTGGATCGGATTGCGCGCGGCCGGGTGCTGGACGCGGCGGGCCTGCCGATTGCCGTGGATGCGCCGTATCGGGTTGGTTTGCAGATTCGCTACTTCCGCGAAGTGGTCGATGAGCCACGGATCGCGGCGACCGAGACGGTGTTGTATGTCGATGCGCATCTGGTGGTGGCTGACAAGCCGCATGGGTTGCCGGTTGCGCCAACGGGCCGGTTTGTCAGCGAGACCTTGTTGACGCGGCTGATTGATCGCCTCGGCAATGCCGATCTGGTGCCGCTGCACCGCATCGATCGCGACACCGCCGGGCTGGTGCTGTTTTCCGCCAACCCGCGCAGTCGCGCGGCGTATCACGCGCTGTTTCGCGAGCGTGGCATCGACAAGGTCTACCAGGCATTGGCACGGCCATTGCCGGCGTTGGCGTTTCCACTGACGCGGCGCAGCCGGCTGCTGCGTGGCGAGCCGTTTTTTCGGATGATGGAAGGCGAAGGCGAGCCCAACAGCGAAACCCGGATCGACGTCATCGAACGCGGTCAACAGCTATGGCGCTATGCCCTGGCGCCACTGACTGGGCGCAAACATCAGTTGCGCGTGCACATGGCGGCGCTGGCTGCGGCGATCGTGAATGATCGCTGTTACCCGGTGCTGTGCGCCGCGCCGCCAGACGATGGCGAACGGCCGTTGCAGTTGTTGGCGAAATCGCTGGCGTTCGTCGATCCGCTCGATGGGCGGCAGCGCCGGTTCGAGAGTTTGCTGACGCTCGATCTGCCGTGAAACGCCTTGGACACGTTATGCTGAGCATCAACTTCCAGGCTATTTGTTGTGGTTACCATGCGCAATCTCTTGCAGGATCAGTTGCTCAAAGCGGGCCTGGTCAAGAAATCCAAAGTGGCTCAGGTGGTGCGCGAGCAGGCCAAGCTGCGTCATGCCAAGGGGCCTGTGGCGGCGAATGCCGAGAAAGTGGATGTGCTGCGGCTGCAGGCCGAGCGTGCCGAGCGTGACCGCGCGCTGGCGGCAGAGCGCAACGCACAGGCACGCAACCATGAACGCGTCGCGCAGATTCGCCAGATCGTCGAGACCCACCAGATCGCGTGTGACGGCGAGATCGATTACCGCTTCAGCGACGACGGCAAGATTCGCACGGTGTTGGTCACCCCGGCCCTGCGCGCGCAACTGGCAAGCGGTGCGCTGGTGATCGTACGTCACCATGGCGGTTACGCACTGATTGCGCGCGTGGCGGCAGAGAAGGTGTATGAGCGGGATGCGGCGATGATCGTGCTCGATCATGCCCGCGATGACGCGGCCGGCAAAACCGATGACGACGCGTTTTATGATCGTTTCAAGGTGCCCGACGATCTGATCTGGTAGCTGGCGCTGTGCGGTACCGCCAGCCTCAAAGCCGCTGCTCCGATGGCAGGTAGCGCCATTCGCCGACCGACATTTTCGCCAGCGGCACGCGGCCGATACGGATGCGCTTGAACGCCACCACTTGCAGGCCGACGTCGGCGCACATCGACGCGATCTGCCCGGGTTGTACCGGGCTGAGCGCAAAGCGCAGGCGGATCTCGTTCTGCCAGCTCACCTTGCACGGCGGCAGGTTTCGGCCGTTGAAACGCAGGCCATGATTGAGCCGTTGCAATCCGTTTGCGGCGATAGTGCCGGCCACTTCAACCACGAACTCCTGTTCGATGCGGTTGCTGTCCTCGCGCAGTCGCCGCAGCAAGGCCTTGTCTTGCGTCACCACCAGCAGGCCGCTGGCTTCAGCTTCGAGCGGCATCACCACCGTGAGTTTGGTGAAGTGCCGGCGCAGCAGGGTAATGCCGGTATCATCGGCTGGCCAGCGGTTTTCGCGGGCGAGCAGCGCTTCAATCGATTGGATGTCGGATTCACGGCCGGCGGGTTTGTGCAGCAGCAAGGTGGCCGGTTCGGGTGCGGCAAGTCGAGCGTCAGGCGACAACTCGATGCGCTGTTTCACGACGATGAACTGCGGTGCGTCCACCACCTTGTCATCGACCAGCACCCAACCGCCCATGATGTACTGCTCGGCTTCACGACGCGAGCAGTTGGCGAGTTCCATGACACGTTTGCTGAGGCGAATCGGTTCGGACATGGTGTGGATCGTTGGTGGCGAGCGCCATTGTAGCGAGGATCGATACGGATACACGCCATGCCGAATATCCGTCAGATCGCAGCAACGGCAGCGCCATCGTCGACTGCGGTGCGATTGCGGCCGGCATTTTTGGCACGATACAGTGCGCGATCGGCGGCCTCCACCCATTCAACCAGGCCAAGTCCGGTTGCGGGGGGTTCGGCCAGACCGATGCTGATCGAGCAGCGCAGATTGGGGATCGGTGCAAACCGCATTGCCGCGATGCTTGCTCGCAAGCGTTCGGCGGCAGCGCGCGCTTCGGGCAGTGCGGCAGGCATGGCGACCACAAACTCATCACCACCAATACGGCCGGCGATGCTGTCAGTGCGCAACGTGTTGCGAATGCATTGCGCGATGGCGCGCAGCACATCATCGCCGATGGCGTGGCCGTATTGGTCGTTGACGTGCTTGAAGTTGTCGGCATCGAGCAGCAACAGCGTTGCAGCCTGGCCACCGTTACGATGCTGTGCCAACAGTGATGCGGCTTGGGTCTGCCAATGATCGCGGCTGTCGAGGCGGGTCAGTGCGTCACGCTGCGTCATCGCCTTGAGTTGCTGGTTCTGGGTTTGCACTCGGCGCACCAAGCGGTAGCTGCTCAGGCTCACCACCATGGCGTGGATGATGACAATGGGTAGCGTCAGCAACATCACGCTCATGCTGGTGTGCGGTTGAAAGGCAAATCCGGTCAGTGCGCCACCGGCCACGATGGCGAGCAACATTCCGGGTAGCGAGCGTTGCCATAGACCGCGCACGCCAGCGTTGATCTTGTCAGCCATCACGGTGGTGATCAGCATCACTGACGGCAGCGTGTTGAAGTGCATCATCGGTACCCAACTGCCGGCGAATATCGAATCGATGACGAAGTTACGCAGCTCGGCGCGAAATGGGTCGTTGCTGCGCCGCGCCATCAGGTAAGCCAGATGCGGCCAGAGCAGACAGGTAAAAACGATCCATGCCCAAAATGGCCATGACGCGCGCAATTCGTGCAGTACCATGCCCGTCGGCAGCGCAGCCAGAGCCATGCCGAGCACGCGCAGGCGATAGGTGCGTTGCGGCAGTGTGTGCAAGTGGTCTGCCTGCTCGCAGCGAGCACGCGCAACGGGTGCAGCGGCCATTGACATCTCGGGCATCACAGCTCCGATGCAGGTGGAAGGGTGTTGCCATGCGTGGACCCGGCACACGCGGTAATGCCCACGATTCAGCACGATGGCGCTATGCTGGCACGCACCAAGGATCGCCGCAATTCAGGAGCAGGCCATGGCCACCGGCTGGGCAAACGACGACGCCGTGCAAGAGCAAATCGATGCGACCATCAGCGACGCCATCAAGCGCGTTCGCAGCCAGTTGCCGCAAGGCCCGGGCTTGGCACAGTGCGAGGCGTGCGATGCAGTGATTCCCGAGGCGCGACGGCGGGCGGTGCCCGGCGTACGCCTGTGCGTGAACTGCCAGCAGCAACGCGATCGGGCAAGTGTCGGTAGCGCCGGTTACAACCGGCGCGGCAGCAAGGACAGCCAGTTGCGTTGATGCGGTTTCACGCGGCGTCGGCGTTCGTGCATTTCACGCGTGCGCGTCACCAACCGCAGCGCACGCCGTGATTCATTTCTTTTTTTCCTGCTTGGCTTCGCGCTTTTCCTTGAGCGTCTTGGCCGGCGGCTTCTTGCTGTTTTTTTTCTGATTCAAACCCTTGCTCATGACATCCTCGTTGGTTGGTGGTCGGGACTGCGTGCGCAGTGTAGCGCGCTGGGCCACCGCCATGTGCATGCCACCGCAGGCCCTGCCACTCGTTGGGTTTGTCGTGCAGCCGCGTCAATCGGGTTGCACAACTGCTGGCAAGACGTCCCCCGGGTTTCTTGCATGCGCTTGGCTGCCCGACAGGCTCACAGCATGCGCCGCGCCACCGCTTCGGCGATACCGATGCCATCGACCGCTGCCGACAGGATGCCGCCGGCATAACCGGCACCTTCGCCGGCTGGGTACAGGCCGCGTGTGTTGATGCTCTGGCCGTCCTCGCCGCGGCTGATGCGCAGCGGCGAGGAGGTGCGCGTTTCCACGCCGGTGAGCACGGCGTCACCGATCGCGAAGCCCTTGATCTGACGCGCGAATACCGGCAGCGCTTCGCGGATCGCGGCGATCGCGTAAGCGGGCAACGACGCGCTCAAATCGGTCGGCTGCACGCCCGGCGTGTAGGACGGCAACACGGCGCCCAAGGCGGTGCTGGCACGGGCATTGAGAAAATCGCCGACGCGCTGCGCTGGCGCGTGGTAATTGCTGCCGCCGTCGATGAAGGCGCGCGATTCCCAGTGCCGTTGCAGGGCGATGCCGGCCAACGGGCCTTCGCCGTAAGCTGCGTAGTCGTCCGGGGTAATACCGACCACGATCGCGGCATTGGCGTTGCGTTCGTTGCGCGAATACTGGCTCATGCCGTTGGTGACCACGCGCTCGGGCTCGGAGGCGGCGGCGACCACGGTGCCGCCGGGGCACATGCAGAAGCTGTACACCGCGCGGCCGTGGCCGGCGTGTTGCCCGGTGCAGTGGTGCACCAGCTTGTAATCGGCGGCGCCGAGCAACGGGTGCCCGGCCTGCGGCCCGAACCGGGCTTCGTCGATCAGCGACTGCGGATGCTCGATCCGGAAACCGATCGAGAACGGCTTGGCTTCCAGATAGACCCCGCGTTCGGCCAGCATCGCAAAGGTGTCGCGGGCGCTGTGGCCAACCGCCAATACCACATGCTCGGCATGCAGGATGTCGCCATTGCTGAGTCGGACGCCGCGCACCTGGCGTTGGCCTGTCGCATCGGTGTCGATCAGCAGGTCATCGACGCGGCTGGAAAAGTGGATTTCGCCACCCAGCGCGGTGATCGTTGCGCGCAGGTTTTCGACGATACCGACCAGCCGGAAGGTGCCGATGTGCGGCTTGCTCAGGTACGCGATTTCTTCCGGTGCGCCGGCTTTCACCAGTTCATCGAGCACCTTGCGGCCATGGTGTTTGGGGTCGCGGATCTGGCTGTACAGCTTGCCATCGGAAAACGTGCCGGCGCCGCCTTCGCCAAACTGCACGTTCGATTCAGGATTGAGCTGGCGCTTGCGCCACAGCCCGAAGGTATCCACCGTGCGCTCGCGCACTGCCTTGCCGCGTTCCAGCACGATCGGTCGCAAACCCATCTGTGCCAACAACAGCGCGGTGAACAAACCGCACGGCCCGGTGCCGATTACCAGCGGGCGTTGCGGCAGCGGTTGCGTAGCCGTGGCGACAAAACGATAGGCGGTGTCCGGCGTCGGCACCACCCGCGAGCCGCGTTCGTGGCGCTCGCTCAGACGGCGCAATAGCGCGGCTTCGTCGGCAACCTCCACGTCCAGCGCGTAGATCAGCGCGATCGCGCCGCGCTTGCGTGCATCGTGGCTGCGCTTGGCGACGCGATAGCCCAGCAAGGCCTCGGCGCCGATGCCCAGCCGCACCAGAATCGCATCGTGCAGTTCGCGTTCGCTGTGCGTCAGCGGCAGTTTGAGGTCGGTGATTCGCAACACGGAGCGGATTTCCGGGAAAGCGGGACGCAAAGATACACCGTCACCGTCGCCGCTGCGTGCTTGCGACCGAGCCGGCGCCCGCACGGCGCTATAATTGCGGTTCACTTTTCTATCTGGAACTTTGCATGTCCGACATACCCGCCTGCCCGCAATGCGGCATGGAAAACACCTATCCCGATGGCGAAAACTTCGTTTGCGCCGACTGCGGTCACGAGTGGCCTGCTGTTTCGGCCGCAGCGGCGGATGACGATGCGCTGGTGGTGAAGGATGCCAACGGCAACCTGTTGCACGATGGCGACTCGGTTGCCCTGATCAAGGATCTGAAAGTGAAAGGCGGTTCGACCCTGAAGATGGGCACCAAGATCAAGAGCATCCGCCTGGTTTCCGGCGATCACGAAGTGGATGCCAAAATCGACGGCACCGGCTACATGCTCAAGGCCTGTTATCTCAAGAAGGTGTGATTGCGCTGCGCAGCGGGTTAGCGTGCCGTGCAGGCTACGCGCACGGCATCGGGCAGGGCAGTGCTGTTTCCGCTGTGCCGGTCGATCCACACCATCACCACCTCGCCATCGCTGTAGACGCGCTCGGCAGCGCCGGCAGCAACGATGCGATGGCCCAGACGCAGACTGCTGTTGCCCAGGCGCAGGCAGCTCAGTTCTACCAGCAGATTTTCCGGCCACGCGATCGGGCGGCGGTAGTTGATCTGGATCGCCGCCAGCACCGGCGCCGAGGTGCTGTCCAGCCACGGCCCGGGCAGCGCGCCAAGCCATTGCAGCCGCGCTTCTTCGAGGTAGGTGAGGTAGCTGGCGTTGTTGACGTGGTTGAACGCGTCCAGATCGCGCCAGCGTACCGGCATCGCGATGCGCGCCAGCACATTACCCGCAGTTGTGGGGCCCGTTGCTGCGTGGTCTTGCTCATTGCTCATCGTGCAGCCTTGCGTTTTTTGCTGGTGGCGGCGGTTGCGGCTTTGACACCGAGGCAGCGCGCCAGAAACTGGCCGGTAAATGATTGCGCCACCGTGCACAGATGTTCAGGGGTGCCGCTGGCGATGATCTGGCCGCCGCCGCCACCACCTTCGGGGCCGAGGTCGATCACCCAGTCGGCGGTCTTGATGACATCCAGATTGTGTTCGATCACCACCACCGTGTTGCCCTCGTCGCGCAGCTTGTGCAGCACCCGCAGCAGGTGTTCGATGTCGTGGAAGTGCAGGCCGGTGGTCGGTTCATCGAGGATGTACAGGGTGTTGCCGGTATCGCGTCGCGACAGCTCTTTCGCCAACTTCACCCGCTGTGCCTCGCCGCCGGAGAGTGTGGTCGCCGACTGGCCGAGCTTGATATAACCGAGGCCGACATCGATCAGGGTAGACAGCTTGCGCGCAATCGACGGGATCGGTTCGAACAGCGCATGGGCATCCTCGATGGTCATTTCCAGTACATCGCGGATCGAAAATCCCTTGTACAGAATTTCCAGGGTCTCGCGGTTGTAGCGTTTGCCGCCGCACACGTCGCAGGCGACATAAACATCGGGCAGAAAGTGCATTTCGACCTTGATCAGGCCATCGCCCTGGCACGCCTCGCAGCGGCCGCCGCGCACGTTGAATGAAAACCGGCCCGGCGCATAGCCGCGCGCGCGCGCTTCGGGCACCTGCGCAAACAACTCGCGCAGTGGCGTAAACACGCCGGTGTAGGTGGCCGGGTTGGAGCGCGGCGTGCGTCCGATCGGTGACTGGTCGATATCCACCACCTTGTCGAACAGATTGATACCGCGCACTTCGCGGTACGGCGCCGGCGTGGTGCTGGCGCCATTGAGTTCGCGTGCGGCGATGCGATACAGGGTGTCGTTGATCAGCGTCGATTTGCCCGAACCCGACACCCCGGTGACGCAGGTGAACAGTCCGGCCGGAATCGCCAGATCGACCTGCTGGAGATTGTTGCCACTGGCGCCGAGCACATGCAGTGTTTTGTCCGGATCCGGCTGCCGTCGCTGCGTCGGGACTTCGATCCGGCGCCGACCCGACAGGTAGGCGCCGGTCAGCGAGCGCGGCGCATCGAGAATGTCCTGCAACTGGCCCTGCGCGACGATTTCGCCGCCATGCACGCCGGCACCGGGGCCGACATCCAGAATGTGATCGGCGCGGCGGATCGCTTCCTCATCGTGCTCGACCACGATCACGGTGTTGCCCAGATCGCGCAGGCGGGTGAGGGTGCCCAGCAGGCGCTCGTTGTCGCGCTGATGCAGGCCGATCGACGGTTCATCGAGCACGTACATCACCCCGACCAGGCCGGCGCCGATCTGCGAGGCCAGGCGGATACGCTGCGCCTCGCCGCCGGACAGGGTATCGGCGGTGCGCTCCAAGGTGAGGTAGTCAAGCCCGACATCGACCAGAAAACGCAGCCGCTCGTTGATCTCCTTGACGATGCGCACCGCGATCTCGCCGCGCCAGCCGGAGAGCGTGAGCGTGCTGAAAAAGGCCAGTGCCGCGGATACCGGCAAGGCGGTCAACTCGGGCAGGCTGCGCTGCGCCACCTGCACGCTGCGCGCGCTGCGGTTCAGGCGCGTGCCCTGGCAGTCGGGGCAAGGCCGGGTGCTGATGAACTTGCCCAGTTCCTCGCGCACCAGCGCCGATTCGGTTTCCTTGTAACGCCGTTCCAGATTCGGCACGATGCCCTCGAAACGATGTTTGCGCTGGCTCTTGCCGCCGCTGTCGCCAAGGTAGGTGAAGCTGATGATGTCGTCGCCGGAGCCATTGAGGATGGCCTCGCGATGCGCGGCCGACAGCGTGTGCCACGGCGCTTCCACATCGAAACCGTAATGCCGCGCCAGCGACGCGATCAACTGGAAGAAATGCGCGTTGCGCCGATCCCAGCCACGCACCGCACCAGTGGCCAGCGACAGCGCCGGGTTGACGACCACCCGCTCGGGATCGAAGAAACGGGTGACGCCGAGGCCATCGCAGGCCGCGCACGCGCCCATCGGCGAGTTGAACGAAAACAGGCGTGGTTCCAGTTCCGGCAGCGCGTAATCGCACACCGGGCAACTGTAGCGGCTGGAAAACAGCAGTTCGGCGCTGCTGCTGTCGTCGATGTCGTTGACCAAAGCCATGCCATCGCCCAGACGCAGCGCGGTTTCAAAACTTTCCGCCAGACGCTGCTTGAGATCGACGCGCGGCTTGAAGCGATCGATCACCGCTTCGATGCTGTGCTTCTGGCGCAGCGCCAGTGCCGGCACTTGATCGAGTTCGTACACCGTGCCATCGACCCGCGCGCGAATGAAACCCTGCGCGCGCAATTGTTCGAATACCTGAGCGTGCTCGCCCTTGCGCCCGCGCACCACCGGCGCCAGCAGCATGAAACGGTGATCGCCGGGCAGCGCCAGCACCTGATCGACCATCTGGCTCACCGTTTGCGCCTCCAGCGTGAAGCCATGCTCGGGGCAGCGTGGGGTGCCGACGCGGGCAAACAGCAGGCGCAGGTAATCGTAGATTTCGGTGATGGTGCCGACCGTGGAGCGCGGGTTGTGCGAGGTCGATTTCTGCTCGATCGAAATCGCCGGACTGAGCCCCTCGATATGATCGATATCGGGCTTCTCCATCACCGACAAAAACTGCCGGGCATAAGCCGACAGCGACTCGACATAGCGGCGCTGGCCTTCGGCGTAGATGGTATCGAACGCGAGCGAGCTCTTGCCCGAACCGGACAGCCCGGTGATCACGATCAGTCGGTTGCGCGGCAGGTCCAGATCGATGTTCTTGAGGTTGTGGGTGCGCGCGCCGCGCAGGCGGATGAAGTCCATGGGAGCCCGTGTCATAGCCAAGCGTTCAAGTCTAGCAAGCCCAGGGTGTATGGTTTGCGAAGGCGTGCAGTACGGGCGTTGTTGCACGGCCGCGCTCGCCGCTTCACGCGGATGCCCTGCTAAGCTTGCCCGTTGTTCTCTGACCACGCATTCGCCATGACCGCAATTTCACCGCTGTACATCACCTTTTCCGTGTACATCCTGCTGATGGTCGGCATCGGCTTCGCCGCTTGGCGCTATACCCGGAATCTGGGCGATTACATCCTCGGCGGTCGACGCCTGGGCAGTTATGTCACCGCGATGTCGGCCGGTGCGTCGGACATGAGCGGCTGGCTGCTGCTGGGCCTGCCCGGCGCGATGTATGCCACGGGGTTGTCCGCGGCGTGGATTGCGATCGGGCTGGTAGCGGGGGCGTGGGCCAATTGGCGCTATGTGGCAGCGCCGCTGCGGGTGTACACCGAGTACAGCAACAACGCGCTGACGCTACCCGATTACTTCAGCCATCGCTTCGAGGATCGCAGCCGGTTGCTGCGGGTGTTTTCGGCGCTGGTGATTCTGCTGTTCTTTGCGATCTACGCCGCTTCGGGCATCGTTGCCGGCGCGCGCTTGTTCGAGAGCGTGTTCGCGGTGCCTTACGGCAGCGCGATCTGGTTGGGTGCGGCGGCGACCATCTTGTACACCGTGGTCGGTGGCTTTTTGGCGGTGAGCTGGACCGATACGGTGCAGGCGACGTTGATGATTTTCGCGCTGATCCTCACCCCAATCGTGGTGATCGTGGCCAGCGGTGGCCCAGCCGCGGCGGCAGCGTTGATCGATGCGGCCGGCCCGGGGTATCTGGACCCGCTCAAGGGCACCAGCGTGATCGGCATCATTTCGCTCACCGCCTGGGGCCTTGGCTATGTCGGCCAACCGCATATCCTGGCGCGGTTCATGGCCGCCGAATCGGCACAGCGCATTCCGGCGGCACGGCGGATCGGCATGACCTGGATGGTGCTGTGCCTGATCGGCGCGCTGGCGGTCGGGTTTTTTGGTATCGCTTATTTCCAGATGCACCCCGAGGCGGGCGCGGCCGTGCAAGCCAATCCCGAGCGCGTGTTCATCGCGTTGGCGCAGGCGTTGTTCAATCCGTGGATCGCCGGGGTGCTGCTGTCGGCGATTCTGGCAGCGATCATGAGCACCCTGAGCTGCCAGTTGCTGGTGTGTTCCAGTGCGCTGACCGAAGATTTCTACAAGGGCATGCTGCGCCAGCACGCCGGGCAGACCGAACTGGTGTGGGTGGGGCGGTTAACGGTGCTGCTGGTGTCGGCTCTGGCGATCGCGCTGGCGCGCAATCCCGATAGCCGGGTGCTGGGTCTGGTGAGCTATGCCTGGGCCGGCTTTGGGTCGGCGTTTGGGCCGCTGGTGGTGCTGTCGCTGTATTGGCCACGGATGACCCGCAATGGCGCGCTGGCCGGCATGGTCGTCGGCGCGTTGACGGTGATCGGTTGGAAGCAGCTCGATACTGGCCTTTATGAGATGGTGCCCGGTGTGCTGTTTGCCGCCTTGGCCATCGTCGCGGTGAGCCTCGCCGATCGCGCACCGTCACTGGCGATGCGCGCGGTGTTCGACAAGGTGCGTGTGGCGCTGGTGCGAGCGGGGTAGCCAATGCGCGATCAGCGGCCACTGGCAGTGGCCTTGATGGGGCCGACCGCTTCGGGCAAGACCGCGTTGGCGGTGGAGTGGGCGCAGCGCTGGGCGGGCGAGATCGTCAGTGTCGATTCGGCGCTGGTGTACCGGCGCATGACCATCGGCACCGCCAAGCCCGATGCCGCAACGCTGGCGCAGGTGCGCCATCATCTGCTGGATCTGCGCGAGCCGCCGCAGACCTACAGCGCCGCGGATTTCGCCCGCGATGCGCTGGCGGCGATGCGCGATATCCAGCAGCGCGGCCGGCTGCCGATCCTGGCCGGCGGCACCGGGCTGTACTTTCAGGCCTTGCTCGATGGCTTGTCGCCGATGCCGGAAGCCGATCCGGCGCTGCGCGCGCAACTCCACGCGGAGGCCGGGCAGCGCGGCTGGGCCAGCCTGCATGCCGAGCTGGCGCAGGTCGATCCGCTGGCGGCGGCGCGCATTCACGCCACCGATCCGCAACGTATCGTGCGTGCGCTGGAAGTGTGGCGGCTGAGCGGGCGAACCGTGAGCGACTGGCAAGCGCAGCCGTCGGCCCATCGGCTGCCGTTCCGGGTGCTCAAGCTGGTGATTGCGCCACAAAACCGGGCCGTGCTGCACGCGCGCATTGCGCAGCGCTTCGACGCCATGCTGGAAGCGGGTTTTCTCGATGAAGTGCGGGCCTTGCGTGCCGATCCGCTGTTGCAGGCCGATTTGCCAGCGATGCGTGCGGTCGGCTACCGCCAAGCGTGGCAGCACCTGGATGGCGGCAGCGATGCCGAACAGTTCCGCGAACGGGCCATTGCCGCCACCCGGCAACTGGCCAAACGCCAGTTGACTTGGCTGCGTGGCGAGCTCGACGCGTGCTGGTTCGATCCGGAACAGCAGCTTTTGGCCTTGAATGAGGCGTTAAGCCGTTTCCTGCAATGACCAATGGCATTCTCGCGGTGTTCACCACGGCCATGTAACATGGGTGTTCCGCGCACGAACGTGCGCGGTGTGGAGCCCATAACAAGAAAGCAGGAGCAGTACATGGCCAAGGGGCAGACCTTGCAGGACCCTTTCCTTAACGCGCTGCGGCGCGAGCGCGTGCCGGTGTCGATCTATCTGGTCAACGGCATCAAATTGCAGGGTACGGTCGAGTCGTTCGATCAATTCGTGGTGCTGCTGCGCAGTACGGTGAGCCAGATGGTGTACAAACATGCCATTTCCACCATCGTGCCGGCACGCAATGTGCGCATCGGGCAGACTGACGACGACACCCTTGCGTCCGATGCCGCTGACGCCGAGGTCACCCAAACTGGTGTTTGATCGCCTGAACAAAGGTGAGCGTGCGCTGCTGATCCAGCCGGTCAGTACGCGTGTTGCCGATCGCAGCGGCTACGACGATGCCTTGGAAGAGTTTGCCGAGCTGACCCGCTCGGCTGGTGCCAGCGTGGTCGGAACCCTGCGTGCACGGGTGGAGACCCCCAATTCTGCGCTGTACATCGGCAGCGGCAAGCTGGAGGAAGCGCAGGCGATGCGTGCGGCGCTGGACGCGGACCTGGTGCTGGTCAATCACGCGCTGACGCCGGTGCAGGAACGCAACCTGGAGAAGGCACTGGCCTGCCGGGTGGTTGATCGCACCGGCCTGATCCTCGATATTTTTGCGCAGCGCGCGCGCTCGCACGAGGGCAAGTTGCAGGTTGAACTGGCGCAGTTGCGGCATATCGCAACGCGTCTGGTGCGTGGCTGGACCCACCTGGAGCGCCAGCGTGGCGGCTCAATCGGGCTGCGCGGGCCGGGTGAAACCCAGCTCGAAACCGATCGCCGGTTGTTGCAAAAACGCATGGACGCGCTGGAAAAGCGCCTGCAAAAGGTCGAGGTGCAGCACGACCAGATGCGCCGTGCGCGGCTGCGCAACCAGATTCCAAGGATTGCCCTGGTCGGCTATACCAATGCCGGAAAATCGACGCTGTTCAATGCCCTGACCGGAGCTTCGGTGCTGGCAGTGGATCAGTTGTTCGCTACCCTCGACCCCACCGTGCGCAAGCTCGACGGGCTGGCGGGCGGGCCGGTGGTGCTGGCCGACACCGTCGGCTTTGTGCGTGATCTGCCACACGAGTTGGTCGCCGCATTCCGCTCCACTCTGGCGGAAGCGCGCGAGGCCGAATTGTTGCTGCATGTAGCCGATGCCGCCGATCCGTTGCGCGATGAACGTATCGCGCAGGTCGACGCGGTGCTGGAGGAGATCGGTGCCGGCGATATTCCGCAGGTGCTGGTGATGAACAAGATCGACCGTATCGAAGGCGCGCAGGCGCGTCGCGATGGCGAGCACGCATTGCGCGAACGGGTGTGGATATCGGCGCAGCACGGCGATGGCCTGGATTTGCTGCGTGACGCGATTGCCGAGCGTTGTGGCCGTGATCGGGTGGTTTCGCAGATCGCCTTGCCACCGCGCGCGGCGCGCCTGCATGCGCGGTTGCATCAATTGGGCGCGGTGCGCCGCGAGTCGGCCGGCGACGATGGTGGCTGGCAGATGGCACTGGACATGCCGCGCGGCGTTGCCGAGCAGTTGGCCAGCGAGCCGGGCGGAGAAATCCTGCAACCGCTCTTGCTTGCTGATGCCGCCGCCCCTACCTACAATTGATCTGGCATCTGAAGTTGCTCGTTTTACGACGGTTGGTTTGGGTTTGGTGCCGCAAGGTCGGATAATCGATTCAACAACGCGCGCCGCAGCATCGCTTCCTCGGCACCCAAGCGGTTTGTGGGTGTCGGTTGCGCGACCTGGCGGCGCCACGGAGCAACACAATGGCGTGGAACGAACCCGGCAAGGGCAACAAGGATCCTTGGGAAAACAAAGGTCAGGGTGCCGAAGTTGAAGCCTTCATCGCTCGCCTGAAGGCCAACCTCGGGCGCGTGTTCGGTGGTTCCGGCCCGCCCCAGCGGCGCGCCGGCGGTGCTGGTGGCAATCCGCTGTACTGGCTGCTGCTGATCGTGGCCGTCTGGGTAGCTTTCGATAGCTGGCAGATCATCGATGAGCGCCAGCGTGGCGTGGTACTGCGTTTTGGCAAGTTCGAGCGGCTGATGACGCCGGGCCCGAGCTTCAAATTGCCGTGGCCGATCGAAAGCGTGCGCAAGGTCGATGTCACCCAGATCCGTACTTTCACCGATCAGGTGCGCATCCTTACCCGCGATGAAAACATTGTGCAGATCGAGTTCAACGTGCAGTACCTGGTGAGCGACCCTAAGCATTACCTGTTCGGCGCGCGCGACCCCGACGAAACCCTGCAACAAGCGGCCGAAAGCGCGGTGCGCGATGTCATCGGCACCAGCCTGATGGATTCGGTGTTGACCGGTGAACGGGCGGCGCTGGCGGCCGATGCGCGCGTCAAGTTGCAGAAATCGCTCGATGGTTACCGCACCGGCTTGCAGGTTTCGGTGTTGAACATCCCCAACGCACGGCCGCCGCAGGAAGTGCGTGAGGCGTTCGATGATGCGGTCAGCGCGCGCGAGGACAAGGATCGCATCGAGAGCGAAGCGGAAGCCTACGCCAGCAAGGTGGTGCCCGAAGCGCGTGGTGATGCCGCGCGTATCCGCGCCCAGGCACAGGGCTACAAGGAAGCCGCCATTGCCCGCGCGCAGGGCGATTCCGAGCGCTTCACGCTGCTGGCCGATCAGTACCGCAAGGCACCCGAGGTGACTCGCACCCGCTTGTATCTGGAAACCATGCAGGAGGTGCTGGCGGGCAATCGCAAGGTCTACGCCGGTGACGGCGGCAACGTGCTGTATCTGCCGTTGTCCGGCAACAGCGCCAGCTTGCCCGCCAGTGATGCCGCCAACCCGGTCAGCCTGTTTCCGCCGGTCAGCAGCGCATTGCCGGCGCTGCCGGCCACTCGCGACCCGCGTCAACCGCGCAGCACCCGTGAGGAGCCCCGCCGATGAAACCGTTCATTCCCGTTGTTGCGGCGTTGCTGGTGTTTCTGACATTGGGTTCGGTATACCAGGTCGAGGAAAGTCAGGTCGCGGTGCGTTTCCAGGTCGGCCGTGTGGTCGAAAGCAACATCAAGCCGGGGCTGCACTTCAAGATTCCGTTCGTGCAAACCGTGCTCAAGGTCGATCAGCGGATTCTCAACCTCGACTCGCAACCCGAGCGCTATCTGACCTCGGAGAAGAAGGATGTCAACGTCGATTTCTTCGTCAAGTGGCGAGTCAGCGACGTACTCCGGTTTTACCAGGCCGGTAACGAGTCGGCGGCGTTGCTGCGCCTGCGCCCGATCGTGACCGAAGCGATCCGCAACGAGATCAGCCAGCGCACCTTGCAGGAGGTCGTTGGTGGCGAGCGTACCAATCTGGCCGAACGCTTTGTCGAGGTGTCCAATGTGGCGGCCAAAAGCCTGGGCGTGGAAGTGGTGGACGTGCGGATCAAACGCATCGACCTGCCGGAAGACGGGCTGGTGATCAGCTCGGTGTTCCAGCGGATGCGTGCCGAGCGCTTGCGGGTAGCCAACGAACTGCGTGCGCAAGGTTCCGAGATATCGGAAACGATCCGCTCCAGCGCCGATCGGCAGCAGGTCATTCTGCGCGCCGAGGCCGAGCGCGACGCGCAGCGGTTGCGCGGTGAGGGTGATGCCACGGCGGCGGAAATCTACGCCAAGGCGTTCAGCCGCGACGCCGAGTTTTATTCGTTCTACCGCAGCCTTGAAGCCTATCGCAACGGCTTTGCCAACGGCGATAGCGTGTTGGTGCTGGATCGCGATTCCAGCCTGTTGCGTTATTTTGGCGAGCAGGGTCGAACCCGTTAAAACGTTGCGCAGACGTCGCGCTCCCGGGCGAATGCCATGAGTGCGGATTTTCTCGCTGCCCTGTGCCTGGTGATGGTGCTTGAGGGTGCGATCGTGTTTATCGCACCGCAGGCGTGGAAACGCGCGGTAGCGCAGTTGTCGATGCTCACCTCCGCGCGTTTGCGCCTGCTCGG
>PFJA01000278.1 GCA_002782905.1 Lysobacterales bacterium CG_4_10_14_3_um_filter_64_11 | reverse complement strand
AGAATCTCCAGTAGCCCGGGTTGAGGCGCAGCCGAAACCCGGGACCGCGCAGCGCGTGCAAACCGGCACCGTCGCCCACCAGAATCTCCAGTAGCCCGGGTTGAGGCGCAGCCGAAACCCGGGACCCCGCAGCGGTTCAACGCTGGTTGAGGCGCAGCCGAAACCCGGGACGTGACAGGGTTGGGCCGCAGTTCGCGTGAACCGCGTACGGGTGCGATGCCGCGTCGCGCGCACGGGCAGCACGCTTCAGCGCGCCCGTTGCGCTGGTGCTGGCCCGGCACTACCGATACGATAGCGGCAACCATCCCGGCAACGAGGTAATCCCCATGCGCAGCGGCAATCCGGCTCTCAATGCCAACACCTTTCTCGATGCCAGCAGCGGCCGTGTGGTCAGCGCGGGCGACAGCACCGCGATGACCATCAACGGAACCGTCAACAAGACCGCGTTTTTGCTGGTGATGGTGCTGATTACCGCCGTCTACACCTGGAGCCGCTACGCCGGCCCCGAGTCGATTCCGGCGATCATGCCGATGGTATGGCTTGGCGCCATCGGTGGCTTTGTGGTTGCACTGGTCACCGTCTTCAAGAAAACCTGGGCACCGATCACCGCACCGCTGTATGCGTTGCTGGAAGGCTTTTTCATTGGTGGCATTTCGGTGCTGTTCGAGGCTCGCTATCCGGGCATCGTGATGCAGGCGGTGGGCCTCACCTTCGGCACGCTGGCGGCGTTGCTGATGGCCTATCGTAGCGGCCTGATCCGCGCCAGCGAGAACTTCAAGCTTGGCGTGGTGGCGGCCACAGGCGGCATCGCGCTGCTGTATCTGGCCAACATCGTGATGGGTTTCTTCGGCCACTCGATCGGGTTCATTCATGACAACGGCTGGCTCGGCATCGGCTTCAGCGCGGTGGTGGTGGTGGTCGCGGCGCTCAACCTGGTGCTCGATTTTGATTTCATCGAAGCCGGCGCCGAGGCGGGTGCGCCCAAATACATGGAGTGGTTTGGCGCATTCGGCCTGGTGGTCACGCTGGTGTGGTTGTATATCGAGATTCTGCGTCTGCTGTCGAAGTTGCAATCACGCAACTGAGCACGGCGATGAGCGGCTACCAATCACTGCGAATCGAACAGCTGGGCATGGTCGCCGAGCTGATCTTGCTTGGCCCCGGCCGCGGCAATGCGATGGGTCCGGATTTCTGGCGCGAGCTGCCACTGGCGATGGCTGAGATTCAGGTCGATGGCGCGGTGCGAGCACTCATCGTGCGCGGCAGCGGTGAACACTTCAGCTACGGGCTTGATCTGCCGGCCATGGCCGCGCAATTGCAGCCGATACTCGGCGCTGGTGCCGCCGGCCGTGCCGCCATCATCGCGCTGGCGCAGCAGATGCACAGCGGCTTTGCGGCCATTGCCAGCAGCCGCTTGCCGGTGATCGCTGCGATCGATGGCTGGTGCATCGGTGCCGGCATCGAACTGGCAGCCGCCTGCGATGTGCGCATCGCCAGCGCCAGCGCACGTTTTGCTTTGCGCGAAGTGCATGTCGGCATCGTCGCCGACCTCGGCGGCATCACCCGGCTGCCGCATTTGATCGGTGAAGCGTGGGCACGGCAACTGGCGTTGACGGGCGATGATATCGACGCTGCCACTGCCGCGCGCATCGGTCTGGTCACGCAGATGACTACCGACTCGGCAGCGCTGCTTGATGCCGCCCGGGTGCTGGCCGCGCGCATCGCCGCCAATCCACCGCTGGTGGTGGCCGGTATCAAGCAGGTGATGAATGCACGCATCGCCGCGGATGTGAGCAATGGCAACCGTGAAGCTGCCACCCTCAATGGCATGCTGATGCAATCGGAAGACTTCGCCGAAGCCATGCGTGCATTCATCGAAAAACGCACGCCCGCGTTCACCGGGCATTGAACCGCACGATGCCGAGCGCACGCTTCAAGGAGCAGCGCCTGCCGGCGTGGCGGCGCGCCGTGATCAAGGTCGGCAGCAGTCTGGTCGCTGGCGAGGGCGGTTTGAGTACACGCCATGCCAGCGCCATCGGCTTGGCCGTGGCGCGCTTGATGGCATCCGGGCACGAGGTGTTGCTGGTGTCATCGGGTGCGGTTGCGGCCGGGCGGAGCCTGTTGCGCGCCACGGCGCCGGCCAGCAGCGCGCTGCCGGCACGGCAAGCACTGGCGGCACTGGGCCAGGTGAGTGTGGTGGCGCTGTGGCAGCGCTTCTTCGATCAGCCCGTCGCGCAGGTGTTGCTGACCCATGACGACTTGCGCAACCGTCGTCGTTACCTCAACGCGCGCGCCACCCTGCATGGCCTGCTGGCACTGGGTGCGGTGCCGGTGATCAACGAAAACGATACCGTCGCGGTCGATGAACTCAAGCTCGGTGACAACGACAACCTGGCTGCGCACGTTGCCATCCTGATGCAGGCCGACTTGCTGGTGCTGCTGTCCGATGTCGACGGCCTGTTCGATCGCGACCCGCGCCGAGATAGCGCCGCGCAGCCAATTTTGCGGGTACGCACGATCACCGCAGCGTTGCGTGCCGCCGCCGGCGGCGCCGGCAGCAATGTCGGCACCGGCGGCATGGCCACCAAGCTCGATGCCGCCGCCCGTGCCAGCGAGGCGGGCATCACCACCGTGGTGCTCAACGGCACCGCGCATGCCGCGCTCGATGCGTTGCAAAACGATCGCCTGATCGGCACCCGCTTCGACCCTGCACGCAGCCGCGTCACCGCGCGCAAGACCTGGCTGAAAAATCTGCCGCCCGCCGCTGGCCGCCTGCACGTGGATGCCGGTGCTGCCAAAGCCATCGCCGAACGCGGCGCTTCGCTGTTGCCGCGTGGGCTGGTGGCGGTGCACGGCGATTTCGCCCGCGGTGACGTGGTGCAGGTGGTGCAACTCAAGCGCGGTGTCGAAGTGCCGCTGGCGCGTGGCCTGTGCCAGTACAGTGCCAGCGAATGCGTGCGTCTGGTTGGCGCACGCAGCGATGAAATCAGCGCCCGTCTGGGTTTTGCCTATACGCCCGAGTTGGTGCATCGCGATGATCTGGTATTGCTAACCTCTTGATGACTTCCCGGAGCGCGACATGACCGCATTGAACCCACAACTGCGTGCCGCCCACGCCGCCGCGCACGCTGTCGCCGCCATGGATACGTTGCGCAAACGCGCGTTGCTCCATGCCATGGCACAAGCGCTGGCCGATGCCCGCGATGCCATCCTCACCGCCAATGCGCGCGATGTCGATGCCGCCACGCAGGCCGAGCACAGCGCGGCGCTGATCGATCGCCTGCGGTTGAATCCATCCCGGCTCGATGCCGTGGTGGCCGCCGTCAACCAGATTGCCGAGTTGCCCGACCCGGTCGGTGAGATCACCCACACCGAGCAACGCCCCAACGGCCTGACCGTGCAGCGCGTGCGCATCCCGCTGGGTGTGGTTGCAATGATCTACGAAGCGCGGCCCATGATTACCGCCGGTGCCGCCAGCCTGTGCCTGATGGCCGGCAACGCAGTGGTGCTGCGTGGGGGCCGCGAGGCGCTGCATAGCAACCAGGCGATCGCCGCAGCGTTGCATGGTGCCATGCTCGCGCATGGCGTGCCCGCAGCCGCACTCACTCTGATCGCGGATGTCGAGCGCGAGTGCATCCGCGAGTTGGTGCAGGCGCAGGGGTTGATCGATCTGGTGATCCCGCGCGGTGGCGAGGGGCTGATCCGCTTTGTCACCGAACACGCTCGGGTGCCGGTGATCCAGCATTACAAGGGCGTCTGCCATCTGTACGTCGATGCCAATGCCGACCCGGCGCTCGCGCTGAAATTGCTGATCGACGGCAAAACCACCCGTCCCGCGGTGTGCAACGCGCTGGAAACGATGCTGCTGCATCGCGATATCGCCGCCACCTTTCTGCCCAACGCGGTGCTGCGCCTGCGTGCGCTGGGCGTGCAGGTGCGCGGTTGCGAGCGCAGCCGTGCGATCTATCCCGGCGTGATGGCTGCCAGCGATGATGATTTCGGCACCGAGTTTCTCGATCGTATTCTCGCCGTGCGTGTGGTCGATGACATCGATCAGGCCATCGCCCACATCCAACGCCACGGTTCCGATCACACCGAGGTGATCGCGACCCGTGATGCCGCCGCCGCCGAGCGCTTCATCCACGGCTTGCGTTCGGCCGTGGTGATGGTCAACGACTCGTCACGGTTCAGCGATGGTGGCGAGTTGGGGCTGGGTGCCGAAATCGGCATCTCCACCTCGCGCGTGCATGCCTACGGCCCGATGGGCTTGAGCGCGCTCACCATCGAGCGCTGGGTGGTGCGTGGCGACGGCCAGGTGCGGCATCCTCAGTGATCGCAGCACACCTGCGCGGTGGGCTTTGGCTTGCCCGCCAGCATGAGTGCGAGCGTGGCTTGCACCGGCAACACCAGCACGATCCAGTCACCATTGCCCTGCACGCGAAACGGCAGAAACTTCAGAAACATCGCCAGCGCCGCCATCACCGCGATCAGTGTGAGCCAGCGCCGCATGGGCGTCGAGGGTG
>PFJA01000140.1:1496-18257 GCA_002782905.1 Lysobacterales bacterium CG_4_10_14_3_um_filter_64_11 | reverse complement strand
CGCTGGCGGTTTCGGCACCGTGTACACGGGGGAAAAAGGCGCGCGTGCCCTGATTGACGCCGGCGCGGAACGATTGCAACACCACACAGGCCGTGCCCTGATCGAGCACGCACGCCAGCACATCCATGTTGACCTGCGTTCCATCGACATACTGGCGTGACTGGATGGAACGCAATTCGGCAATCAGATCGCGATGTACCGCTGCCTCTTCAAATGCCAGTTGCGCACTGGCCTGTTCCATCGCGCGTTCCAGATCGGCCACCAGCTCGCTGCTCTGGCCATCCAGAAACAACTCGGCACGGTGCACCGATTGCGCGTAATCCTCGCTGCTGATGAGGCCCACACACGGCGCCGAGCAACGGCCAATCTGGTATTGCAGGCAGGGCCTGGAGCGATTGCGGAACACCGATTCCTCGCACGCGCGCAAGCGGAACAACCGGTGCATGCGCGACAGCGTTTCGCGCACCGCCAGCGAGCTTGGATACGGGCCGAAATACCGCCCCGGCGCGCTGCGCGGGCCGCGGTGCATGCCAATGCGCGGCCATGGCCCGGAAGCAATGACTATCTGCGGATAACTCTTGTCGTCGCGCAGCAGCACGTTGTAGCGCGGTCGCAGCGCCTTGATCAACTGATTTTCCAGCAGCAGTGCCTCGGCCTCGGTGCGGGTGATCGTCACTTCGATGGCCGCGATCTGCGCCACCATCGTGGCGATCCGCAGCGACAGACCGGTGCTGCGGAAGTAGCTGGCAACCCGTGCCCGCAACGATGCCGCCTTGCCCACATACAACACGGCACCATCGCGGGCAATCATGCGATAAACGCCCGGCTCACGGGTGAGGTGGCGCAAAAAAGCGCGCGCATCGAACGGCGCTGGCGTGGCGTCGCGTGTGCTCATTCGCCAATTGGCACGTGCACCGCTTCGCCGGTTTGCGGATCGATGCGCAGCACTTCGTGGGCATCGGTGTTGGCCAGCCACAGCGAGCCGGCACCGACGGCAATGCCCATCGGCTGATGCAGGCGCACGGATACCGGCAAGCGGGTCAGTTCGGCGCTGCCAACCGGCAGCCGGCGCAATGCGTTGTTGTAGGTATCGACGATCCATAGCAGCCCATGCTCGGCGTCGCTGGCGATGGCGGTTGGGTATTGCAGCCGGGCGCTGTCGCGGCCGCCGTCGACGTCACCGAAGTCGTACAGGTCGGCACCAAACAGGGTTGTCACTGCGCGATTTTCAATCTGGATGCTGCGAATGGAGGAGACGCCAGCATCGGTAAAAAACACTTTTTGACCGAGCACGGCGATGCCGGCGGGCTGCGCCAGAATGGCCGCCGTGCCTTTTGCGTCATATCGGCCCAACTCCCCGGAGCCGGCCAAAACCGACAACTCACGCGCACCCAGGTCCAGCACCAGCACCTGATTGGCAGCACTGTTGGCGATATACAGACACTGGTTCTGCGCACAGAGGCCAAGCGGCAGGTCGAGCGCATGGCGCTCGCCGTCGCGACACGAACCGCCGCTGCTCGCGCCCGGCCGGCCGGTACCAAGCACGGTTTCGATGTCACCATCGTGCAGACTGATTTTGCGCAATGCGTGGTTGCCGCTGTCGATGACGTACAGCGCCTCGCGCAACACCACCACCGCCATCGGCCGCCGCAATGCGGCCTCGCCACTACGGCCATCAAGCAGATCGGCATTGCCGGAACCGAACTGGCGCATGATGCGGCCGGCAAAGGTGCACTCCAATACGCGGTGATGGCCACTATCGACCACGTAAAGGTGCTCTGCGGTTACCGCCAGGCCGGTAGGAAAGCGCAGCGGCAGCGGCGGTTCGGAACGCGAAAATATCGGCGCCTCGCCGATCAACAGCAGGTCATCATGTTGATTAAGCAATTCGCTGACGCACGCCTCGATCGGCTCGCCGCGGCCGTCGCCAATCACCACCTCATGCACACTGCCATCGATATCCAGCACCACCAGCGACGGCCACGCCTGCAAATCAAATTGTTGCCACAGCGCAAACTCCAGGTCGCTGGCCACCGGCAGGCCGATACCGAGACGGTTGATCCACTTGCCCAGTACCCGCGGATCGCGCTCCGCGTCGAACTTCGGGCAGTGCACCACGAATGCGCGCACGTGCTCGGGGTGGCGCGCCTGCACCCGACGCACGTCATCGATCAGGTTCTGGCTCCACCCCGAGCCGGCACACACCACGGCAATCAGCACCACCCGCCCGCGTGCGTCAGCCAACGACTGCGCTGGCGCATTCAACCATTGCAGGGATTCAGGGAACTCGCACGGCGTCACGGCATTCATCGCTGCATTGTGGCAGAGCTACCCGGGTTGTGGTCAATCGGCCACTGCCGCAGCGCATCCATGGCGTCGCACAACAGCGAAAATACTGCGCAAAACTGGCTGCTGTCGCCGGAGTACGGATCGGGCACGTCCAGCGCCCCGGCATGGGCGACATGGCGCAGCAACAGATCGCACTGCGCAACGCTGTGGTGCCGACGCAAGGCGCGCAGCACGGCAAGATTGTCGCAATCGGCGCACAGGATCAGATTGAAGCGTGCAAAATCGTCCGCTGTCAACTGGCGTGCGCAGAGCGGAAATATCGGTGCCGTTTTCTGCGGCAACGGCGATCGCACGCGGGTCACGCGCCTGGCCACAATGCCAGTTGCCGGTGCCGGCGGAGTCAAACCGCCACTGCGGCAATGATGCGTGGAAACGATGCCGTGCGGCCCGCTCGGCAGCTATTGCCCATGCTCACGAACAATACGCTGCGCTTTGCATCCCTCATCGCCGGCACTCGGAGCGTTTGCCGTGCAACGCCATTACGGCACGTTTGCCGGCAACGGATAGAACCGCCAGGATGGGGCAAAATCGGCCGCCGGTGGCTGCGCGAGAAGGCGCGCACGCACCATTTCGATCGGCATCGGGCCACCGCGCAGGATGGCATCGTGGAACGCGCGATCGGTCATCTTGCCGCTGCCGACGATCTCGCGCTGCAGCGCCTGCAACTGCAAACCACCGAGCAGGTACCCGGCCTGATACAGCGGCGGATAATCACCGGCAAAACTGCGTCGAACCTCGGCCGCGGCGTTGTCGCGCTCATGGCCGACGCGTTGCACCAGCATCTCGATGGCCTGTTCAGGGCTCACCTTGCCAAGATGAAAGCCGAGTGAAAACAGGATGCGGGCGGCGCGATGGTTGCGCCAGAACAGCATGCCGATGCGCTCTTCCGGGGTGTGCGCAAAGCCCATGTCCCACAGCCGCAACTCCCAGTACAACGACCAGCCTTCGCTCCAGAATGGGGTCTGGAACAACTGCCGCTCGGGGTTGTAACGCTGGCCATAAAAATGCTGCAAGTGATGGCCGGGTATCAGCTCGTGATGCACCACTGCACGCGAAAAGTAGCGGTTGTTGCCGCGCAGCGTCATCAGCTTGCGTTGATGCGCCATTTCTGCGGTTGGCGATGCCACCCACACATCTTCGCCGCCGAGGAAAAACGGTGCTTGCAACTGCGCCTGTGGCGACAGCATGTTCATCCGCCAATCGATGCGCGCCAGCGCCGGCACCGTGACCAGATCGTGCTGGTCGAGGAACGCCACGGCCTCTTGCGCAAGGCTGCGCGCCAGCGCAGTCTGCTGACCCGGCGCGACATACATGCCTTTGACCTGTTCCAGCGCCTGGTGCCAATCGGCGTAGCCCAGCTCGGCTGCCGCCTTGCTCAACTCGCCTTCGCCCCAGGCCAGCTCACGCTCGGCCAACTGCATCAACTGTTCGGGGCTGTAGGGAATCATTTCATCGGCCAGCCCCTGCACCAGTGCGTCGCGTCCAATCGGGTCGCCGACGATGGTTTCCTCATCGCTGGCCCCCGCCGCAAGGCGCAGCGCCTTGCTGCTGGTTTGCAACTGCTCGTCGAGCGCCTGCCAGGGCGAACGTAGCCACCAGTTCAATTCGGGGTCGAAGTCGGCGTAATAATCAAACCAGTCCTTGAGGCTGCCGCGCACACCATCGGCGATGCTGGCGGCGCGCACCAGCACCGCCCGCGAACGCGCCGGCGTCAGCCCATCGCTATCCAGCGCCGCCGTGCGCTTGGCCAGGGCACGGCGCACGGCATCGAGGCGGTCCGCAGTTTCCCTGCCATGTTGCACCTCGCCCTGACGACGGGCCTCCAACAGCAGTAGCAGGTCGCGCACACCGGGCAGCAACGGCTCTGCCTGTGCAAAGCGTTTCGCCGCAAAGGCAAGCATGCGCAGCCGCTGCTCCAGCGTACGTGCAAACAACAGGTGATCGATGGAATCTTCCAACCCCAACGCGTTGCCATCGATCTGCGCCAGACGCTGCTGCCACGAGCGATACAGGCCAGCGAGTGCCGCCTGTCGGCCGGGGCCGGCAGCGATCTCGAAGACGTGTTCGACGCTATCGTTATCGGCGCGGAAGCGCGCCACAATCGCTGGCATCGTCCGCGCAGCGGGTTGCATCTGGGTCAGTGCCGGCGCCAGCACGGCATCGGCCGGCAACTCAGCGGCGAGCGCGGCGGGGCTGGCAGCGAACACAACAGCGATCAGGGCGTAACGCATGAACACAATTCCTTGCTTTGCTGCCGCGCGACAACGCGCATGCGGAGAATGGCGTGACCAGATCATTCGGCCAACGCCGCCTGTGCGCGTTGCTTGATGAAGGCGATCAACGCGGCCAGACCATTGCTGCGCGTCGGCGAGAGGTGCTGCGACAAGCCGATACCGGTGATGTAGTCGGCATCGGTTGCCAGTATCTCGCGCGCACTGCGCCCGGAAAACACCCGCAGCGCCAAATAGATCAGCCCGGACACGATCGCCGAATCGCTGATCGCGGTGAAATGCAGGCTTTGTGCATCGCCGTGGCTGATGATCCACACATTGGATTGGCAGCCGTGCAGGCGGTTTTGCTGCGTACGTAACGCTTCCGGCATGGGCGCCAGCTTGCGACCCAGGTCGATCAGGTATTGATAGCGTTCCGACCAATCGCTGAAAAACGCAAACTCGTCGATGATCGCCTGTTGCGCATCGCTGGCGGTGGCTTCAGCGGGCCTGGCGCTGCGCATATTCATGCGCTACGCCGCCAGCGCACGCCCTGCGCCGTATCCTCAAGGAAAATACCTTGCGCGGCAAGCTCGGCGCGGATGGCATCGGCGCGGGCAAAGTCGCGTTCCTGCCTGGCGGCATTGCGCGCATCGACCAGGCATTGAATGCGGGCGTCATCATCAATGCCGCAACCGCGCGCAAACCACTGCACCGGGTCGGCCTGCAACAAACCGAGCAAGCGCCCTGCCGCCAGCAACTCACTTTTCAGGCGTGATCGCTCGCTGGCGCTTTGCGCGCGGCGCGCATCGGCGGCAATGCCCGCCAGTTCCGCCAGCGCGGTCGGCGTGTTCAGGTCATCGCACAATGCCGCCTCCACTGCACTTGGAGCTGGCGCCGTGCCATCGGCGCTGACATCAGCCAGATCGCGCAACGTGCCGTACAGCCGATCCAACGTGCGTACACTTTGCGCGATCAGCGCATCCGACCAATCCAGCGGTTGCCGGTAATGCGCCGAGAGCAGTGCCAGGCGTAACGCTTCGGCCGGGTACTGGGCAAGCAGATCCTCGACCCGGCTGACATTGCCCAGCGACTTGGACATCTTGGCGCCGGCGAAATTGAGCATGCCGTTGTGCAGCCAGTAGCGCGCAAACACCTTGCCGCCATGGGCACAGGTACTCTGCGCAATTTCATTTTCGTGGTGTGGAAATTGCAGATCGATACCGCCGGCATGGATGTCGATGGTCTCGCCCAGATGCGCTTCGCTCATCGCCGAGCATTCGATATGCCAACCCGGCCGACCACGCCCCCAGGGGCTGTCCCAACCCGGCAACTCGCTGCTGGAGGGCTTCCACAACACGAAATCGCCGGGATCGCGTTTGTACGGTGCCACCTCCACCCGTGCCCCTGCCAGCATGTCTTCGGCTGAACGCCGCGACAGCTCACCATACTGCGGATAGGAAGCCACCGCGAACAGCACATGGCCGGCGGCTGCATAGGCGTGGCCACTGGCGATCAGGCGTTCGATCATGGCGATGATCGGCGCAATATGCGCGGTCGCTCGCGGCTCCACATCGGGCGGTGCAACGCCGAGCGCCGCCATGTTGGCACGGTAGGCGGCGGTGAAGCGCTCGGTGATTGCCGAAATCGGCACCCCCTGCTCGCTGGCTGCCGCGTTGATCTTGTCATCGACATCGGTGATGTTGCGGGCGTAGATCAGCGTGCGGTAACGCGCACGCAGCAATTGCGCCAACACGCCAAAGACCACCGGCGGCCGCGCATTGCCGATGTGGATGTAGTTGTACACGGTCGGGCCACAGACATACATCGTTACCCGATCGGGATCGATCGGCTCGAAGATTTCGAGTTGGCGGGTCAAACTGTTGTACAGGCGCAGCAGCATCGGTCGAGCCATTGTTGGACAAGGCTGAATTGTAGCAATCCTGTCGCCGGACTTAACAAAAAGCTAAAGCCAACGTTCAGCCGCTGGATGTTGCAATGTTGCCATCCCGAATCCGGGCACTGGCCGCCGGCCATGCTGCGGGAATCCTTGGAGAAGCCGCAATGAAATCGATCCGCCCCGTGCTGACCCTGCTGCTGGCGTTGCCGAGCGCGCTGCTTGCCCAGCAGTACCAGGAGCCGGCGCCCACCGGCAACGCCGAAACCGTGCGCTATGGTTACGCGCAGGTGCTGCGTGCCGACCCCGTTTACGAGCGAGTGCTGTACAACGAAACCCGCGAAGACTGCGACGGCGATGCGGTCTATCAGCGGGTCGGCCCACGCCAATCCGGAACCGGCTCGGTGGGTGGTACCGTCATCGGCGCAGTCGTCGGTGGCGTGCTCGGCAACCAGATCGGCAAGGGTGACGGCCGCACGGCCGCCACGGTCGGCGGTGCCGTGATCGGTGGCGCCATCGGCAACCGTGCCGGTACCGGTAGCGGTAGCGGTAACGGGTATCGTGGCGAGGAAGTCCGCCCGGGTTGCCGCCTCGTGGAAGTGCAGCGTGAGGAACAGCAACTGCTCGGTTACGATGTCGAGTACCGCTACAAGGGCGACGTGTACCTGTCGCGTCTGGACAACGACCCCGGTACCCAATTGCAGGTGCGCGTGGCGCTGTCGCCGATTGAGGAAGGGCGCTGAGCGCCGCCAGCCACCAAGCCTTCTTGACTCGCCGCACAAGGTCGTTAGAATAGACGGCTCGCCCGAATAGCTCAGCCGGTTAGAGCACTTGACTGTTAATCAGGGGGTCGTTGGTTCGAGTCCAACTTCGGGCGCCAGATGACAAAAAGGCCTGCATGCTCCTGACCATGCGGGCCTTTGCGTTTGTGGCCTTTGCGTTTGTGGCCGTCGCTATGCCACACAAACGAACACGATCAATCGGCGATCACCTCACGCCAGGAAATACGCCCGACAGTGGCCGGGTTGATTATCGCAATGCGGGCGACCCTACCCAGCGAACCGTGCACCAGCAATTGACCGGCGATCAGCGTCGGCACACCCGGTATACCGACGCCCAAATCGACCGAGCCAATGGCTGAGCCGGCAATGGTGTCGTCGCTGAACACGCCATTGCCGTTGACATCGAACAACGCGGTATCGACGCTGGCACCGGTGAATGCGTCCAGCGCGTTGACGAAGCCACGCCCGCCAGCCTGCTTGCGCTCATCGCCGGCAATGCTGCTGGTGCTGAGCAGCACCCGGCCAATCACCGCCACCGTGCCGACGATGCGTTCGCCCTCGGCGAGGCCCCCCGGAGGTGCAAGCAAGTCGATATACCAGCCACTTTTTTCAGCCGCCCGCTCGCCCGCCGGCTCAAAGCCGCGCACGATTTTTCCGGAATTGATGCCAAGCGATACGATTTTCCGCTGCATCAGTGCACTGCGCCCGGTGATTGCGACACCCGCATCGATCAGGCCATACAGCGATTGGGTGTCGGTAGTGGCGCGATCATCCGCACTCAGCAAACGGCCGGTACCGAAAAATACCCAGGTCGAAAAATCGATCGGATCGAGCGCCAGCGACAGGCCACCGGTGATCGGTTGGCGCTTGCCATCAGCATCGCTGGCCACGAACAGCGGTTGCCCCCGATTGGCAACATGCCATTGTTCAGGACGCCGATCACTGAGATCGAACTTCCACAAATTGCCGAGCAGGTCACCGGCATAAATGAAATCGACACTGCCGTCGCCATCGAAATCCCAACCACGCACCGACAGCAGGCCATTGCGCTGGCTGGCCGAGCCAGCACCAGTATCGAGTTTGGCCAGTACCGTGCCATCGCCGATGTCATGCACGAACAGTACGGCCTTGCCGTTGTCGCTGTTGATGCCGTTACCGACTACAACGCCGGCTTCCCCGGTGGTGAGCACGATGCGGAGCGGTTTACCCAACACCTGCCCGTAATCGCGATCACCCGCTGACGAGCGCCACACCACGGAACTGCCGCCGTGCGCGTCCGCCGCGACGCGCGTACTGGCAAGTACGCCCTTGCCCGCACCAACCGCGGCAATCCGAACCGCAGGATCGGAAGCCGCCGCAACGCCGGCATGCGCTGGCACATCGGCCGCAGCCGCAGTGCCCGCAACCGGCAACGAACCGGCAACCGCCAACCACGCCAGGCTGCCGGCAAGCCAAGCCAGCAAAGGCCGCGCCGCGCGTGCCGGTGTTGCCATGGTCGGCATCGAGCGCCACCTGCTGGCTCGGAGGGTCATGGCACGATCACCTGCGATTGCACGAGCACCTCGGCGCGGCCGGCACCACCGGAACGCGCGCTGATCCGGTACCGGTGCGACTGGCACGCGCTGCTGGCCGGTATTTCACGGTTGCACCCGGGCCAGTTGGGTGCCAGACCCATGTCCTCGATCAAATAATGCGCTGTGCCGGCATCGCTGCCCGGCACTACGCTGGCATTGGCCCACTGCGAAAATGCCGGATCGAGCCAGCGCTCGAGGCGGCCGATTTCGGCAATCTGGGCTGCGCACAACCCACTCGCCGTGCACCCCTGCGCTGGAAATTTCGGCTTGCGCAATGCCATTGCCTCACCCTCGCGCAACGCCGCTTCGGCGGCCTGAAAGGCAAGGCTGCGGTTGAACAAGTTGCCGCTCATGCGTTCTTCGAGCAGGGTACCGCGCATGCTGGCAACGCCGAGCAAGGTCATCACCAACAACAAAATCAGGACAATGACCAAGGCCATACCACGTTCGCAGCGTGGCGTGGCACGGTCATCGCGCGCTGGCATGGCTCGGCTCATGGCATCGCGTTGCGCAGCGCGATGGTCTGCGCGAGACTGCGCGACCGCGTGCTGGCCTGGGTTGCGGGGGTTGCCTGCACGTCCGCAATCGTCAGATCGATGCGCAGCGCACGCACCTGATGCCAACGGCTCGCCGGAACCTCACTGGCGGCCACGTAGTCGTTGCCGTCAGCGAACAGATAACGGATCTGCATGTCAGTCACCCCTTCAATGATCTCCTCGTCGACCAGCGCCGCCGCGCCGCCGTTGCTGCGCAGCACCGTCTGAAACAGCGAGCGGCCGGAGCGTGCGTTGTAGCCGATGAACCAGCGCCGCGCATCCAATCGGCTCAATGCGGCATTGTCGCGATAACGATAAACTGTGCCAGTGGCCGTGCAACGGGTGGGGAAACCGAGGCCCTGGCTACAGTTGCCGGGGTTGCCGGTAACCGCATCGTAGCCGATGAGTGCGCCGCTGCCGGGCGCGGCTGCCGTCACCTGGAACACTGTCGCCTGGCTGACGTCGCAGACCATGGCGATATCGCCCTGCTCGATGTCGCGGTTGCCGCTGAGCATGAACGTGGCAGCACTCGTGTTGTGTTCGATCACACGCATCGCAACCGCGGTGGCTGAGGTGATCTGAATGCCATCGGTGCCGGCGATGCGTTGCCCTGGGACGCTGCCAAAACCAGCGTCAGGAAACGGCTCGTCGTCGTCAAAGCCCCTCACCGGCTGGCCAAGCGAAGCCCACCACCTGTCGCCCGCCCCATTGACGACACTGGTCAGCACCAGATTGCGGCCACAGGGGTTGCCGCCCGCTGCGCGGATATCACCAGCCAACACGTCGAACGCCATGCGTGCATTTTCCTGAATGCGACTGAGGCTGGCGGTAGCGTCGTGGGTATGGCGGTTGCTGATGAAAATGCCTACCGCGCTGGTGACCACCATCACGCCAAGCGCGGTTGCCAGCGTCAGTTCGAGCAGGCTGAATCCGCGCACGCAAGTGCTGCGGCGGGAGCATGGCGCGCACAGGACGGGAAATCGACTCATAGCCGTGTCTGGGTAATGACGGTGCGTACCGGACTGCCGCTGGGTTCCGAGACTGCGCCCCAAGTCACGGTGACGGTGCACTGGGTTGCCGCGCAGGCAATGGTGCCGCAGGCCCCGTCGCCAAGGCTGGCCTGCATGCCTTGCAGCCACGCACGATGATCGTTGGCAACCAGATCGCCGGGCGCAGGCGGCACACAGGTGCGGTCGATGTCGTAACCGCCGGCGCGCGCGACGCTGCGATTGGCCCGCATCGCGTCGATGATGGCATAGCCGGCGATCACGGCCTGGCTACGCTCCAGCGCGCTGCGCGAATTGCGCAGCGCGGTGGCCTGCAATGCGGCAACGCCCAGCGTGCCGATGCCCAGCACCAACAGCGAAACCAACACCTCGATGACGGTGGTCCCGACCATATTCGCCGGCCGGCAGCGGCGTGCGCTTGGCACTGACTTGGGCACTGGGGTGGCAAACGTCGGCATACGGGCCACGATGGATGCGGGTGTCCGAGGCTACGCCAGACCTGCCGGCCATCGCCAGCGGTTTCCGACCCGTGGCGGAAAATCCCGACCGAGCGGCGTGGTTCGCGCTTGTGTAGGATGGGTTTCGCTGCGATCCACCCACCCCGCGTGCTAGGTGCGATGTGCTGATTTGTGATGCTGGCGTTCGGCGTATTCCGGAGAATCGATGTCGCGACCCACTATTTCCGCCAGCCCACTCGATGTCCTGTGGCGCGCACCGGCGGTGATCGCGGTGATGCTGGCCGGCGAAGGCCTGGCGCTGCTGCTGGCATTGGCACCCGGGCCCGGGCCGGGGATCGATCGCTGGGTGTATTTCGGGCTGGCGTCGCTGTGTATCCAGTGGATCGCCCTGCTCTGCCTTGGCGGCATGTATCTGTGCCGGCACTGGTTGGCGCGGCGCCCGGCTGCGCACAGCGCCTGGCTTGCACTGCTGATCCTGCAACTGGCGACGTGGCTGGTGTTGGCGCTGATCTGGCTGAGTATTGGCGATGCCTTTGCGTTGTCGGTGAACGACTGGTGGAACCTGCTGTGGCGGCTTTCGGCGATGGCATTGACAGTGGGCCTGCTCGGCCTGGCCGGTTTGCAAAGCGTGTGGCGCAACCGCCATCTGGCGATGGCTACCCAGCGCGCCGAGTTGGCGGCGTTGCAAGCACGGGTGCGGCCGCATTTTCTGTTCAACACGCTCAACACCGGTGCGGCGCTGATCAGCGAACAGCCGCAACTGGCGGAGCAGCTATTGCTGGATCTGGCCGACCTGTTCCGCGCCGCGCTGCGCGAACACCATGCGATCAGCCTGGCTGACGAGATTGCGCTTGCGCGGCGTTACCTCTCGATCGAACAACTGCGCTTTGGCGATCGGCTGCGGGTGCATTGGCAGTTGCCGGACACCATGCCCGATCTGCAACTGCCGGCGCTGTCGCTGCAACCGTTGGTGGAAAACGCCATTCGCCACGGCATCGAGCCCAGTGCCGGCGGCGGAACGATCGAAATTGCGGTCGAAACGCGCGCCGATCAGGTGCTGATCCGGGTGCGCAACCCGCTGCCCGGCGCCGGCCAACATCGCGCCCATCAAGGCTATCAGATCGGCCTGGCGGCCACCCGCGAGCGCCTCGATGCGCTGAGCGGCGGCCTGGCCAGCCTGCGCACCGAAATCAGCGACGGCAACTTTGTCGCCTGCATCGAGTTGCCGCTGAGCGCGGGTCATTCAGTGGGCGAACGCACGCAGTAACACGGTCGGTACTCGCCGCTCATCTTCATCCGCCGCTGCGCCAAGAACGCGCGCAGCAAGGCATCGAGCGCACGCATGATTTCCGGATCGCCGTCGATCTGGAACGGGCCATCGGCTTCGATCCGGCGCATGCCGTCTTCCTTGACATTGCCCGCGACGATGCCGGAAAACGCGCGACGCAGATCGGCGGCCAGTTCGTGTACCGGTTGATCGCGATGCAGGTTGAGGCCAGCCATCGCCGCGTGAGTGGGATCGAACGGCTGCTGAAAGGCGAGTTGAATCTTCAACGACCAGTTGAAGAAAAACGCGTCCTTGCTGTCGAGGCGATACTCACGCACCTTGACCATGCCGCGGCTCATGCGCCGTGCTACCGCAACCGGGTCTTCGACGATGATTTCGTAATGTTTGGCCACCCCGTCGCCCAGAGCGAGGCGCAAAAACTGGTCGATTTGTTCGAAATACGCAGCCGCGCTGCGCGGGCCAGTCAGCACCAGCGGAAAAGGCAGATCGGCGTTATCCGGATGCAACAGTATGCCCAGCAAATAAAGGATTTCTTCCGCCGTGCCCACGCCACCGGGAAACACGATGATGCCATGACCGGCACGCACAAACGCCTCCAGTCGCTTTTCGATATCCGGCATGATCACCAGCGCATTGACGATCGGATTGGGCGATTCGGCGGCGATGATGCCCGGCTCGGTAATGCCGATATAGCGATTGTGATCGCGCTGCTGCTTGGCATGGGCGATGGTGGCGCCCTTCATCGGCCCTTTCATCGCACCCGGCCCGCAGCCGGTGCAGATGTCCATGCCGCGCAAACCCAGCTCGTGGCCCACCATCTTGGTGTAATCGTATTCGTCGCGGGCGATCGAGTGGCCGCCCCAGCACACCACCAGATTGGGTTCCACGTTGGGCTGCAATATGCCGGCATTGCGCAGGATTTCGAAAACCGCGTTGGTGATGCCAGCGGAATTGGTCAGGTCGAATTTGCCACTGACTTCGATCTCCGTCGCGGTGTAGACGATGTCGCGCAGCACCGCAAACAACTGGTCGGAGACACCATGGATGATATCGCCGTCAACAAACGCAACCGCCGGGGCGCGGATCAACTCCAGCTTGATGCCGCGATCCTGCTGCAACACCTGAATGTCGAAATCCGGATACAACTCGCGCGCGGCACGCGGATCATCACTCTGACTGCCACTGGTGAGCACCGCCAGCGCGCAGCGACGCAGCAATTCGTGCAGGCCGCCACTGGAGGCATCACGCAGACGCGCCACTTCATCACGCGACAGAATGTTGAGGCCACCACGCGGCGAAATACGGGCGTTGGCGGTGGGTGGCAGGGCACTTGCTTGCACCATTGGAGATGTTCTCGGTCGTTGGCTTGACCGATAACTCTAGCATTATCGGGTTTCAGCACACCATTCGAACGCACGTGCAGGAGATTGATGGGTTTCGCTGTGCTCTATCCAACCTGCGGACTCGGGACGCGGGATCGATGGGTTTCGCTGCGCTCTACCCATCCTGCGGAATCGGGACGACAAGCGTGCGCAGCGCATGTAGGTCGGATCAAGCGCCGCCAGGCGCGGATCCGACAGGTACTTGCGCGGGTGCAAACGTCCGGCGTTACCACGCGGCTCCGCCGCCACGCCGCACATGGCGACGGCATGGATGCCGGAGGTAGAGCAACGCAGGAGCAGTTGCCGGATGCGCGAAAGCGGTCTCTACCCATCGTCTACGGGCTCGGCTTTATGCTTCCCTTTGCGCACTCGGCGTCCTGTGCGGATCACTGCTTTTCCCCATTCGGGACGCGAGGGTTCGCACCTGCACACCCCTCAATCGCGCGCGAACAACTTGCCCGGGTTGAGGATGCCACTGGGATCGAACACCCGTCGCACGCCTTGCATCATCGCGATTTCCAGGGCGCTGCGCGTGCCTTGCAGGTATGCGCGCTTGACCAGGCCGATACCGTGCTCGGCCGAGATGCTGCCGCCATGGTGTTGCAGCGTTTGCGCCAGCAGGCGGGTGACGTGTTCGCATTGCGTGATGAACGCATCCTCGTCCAGCGTATCCGGACGCAGCACGTTGATGTGCAGATTGCCGTCGCCGATATGGCCGAACCAGACCACTTCGATATCGGGATATTCGCGGGTCAGCAGCACCTGCATGTCGTGCAGGAATGCCGGCACCCGGCTGACCCGTACCGACACATCGTTTTTGTAGGGCCGGCGCGGCGCCAGGCTCTCGGTGATGTCTTCGCGCAACCGCCACAGCGCCGCCGCCTGTGCCGCGCTTTGCGCGATCACGCCGTCACTGACCCAGCCTTGCGTCAGCGCCTGCTCGAATGCCGCCAGTGCCGCGTCACGCGCTGGCTCATCGCCGGCATCGAACTCGGTAACCACGTAAAACGGATGCTCGCCATCGATCGCCCGCTGTGCGCCATGTGCCAGCACGTGCTGCAACGCCTGATTGGTGAAAAACTCGAATGCCTGCAATGCCAAGGTGCTGCGAAACAGCGCAAACACCCGCATCAGTGCGTCCATGTCCGGCAACGCCAACAACATCACCTGCGCGGGCGGCGGCGGATCGGTGAGTTTCAGCGTCGCCTCGACGATGATGCCCAGCGTGCCTTCCGAGCCGATCATCAGTTGCCGAAAATCGTAGCCGCTGGAGTTCTTGACCAGGCCGCGATTGAGTTCGAGCAGCTCACCGGTGGCCGTGACCACGCTCAGCCCGGCCACCCACTCGCGGGTATTGCCGTAGCGGATCACCCGGATGCCGCCGGCATTGGTGGCAATGTTGCCGCCGATCGAGCACGAACCGCGCGCGGCAAAATCGACCGGGTAGATCAGCCCGTGTTCGCGTGCCGCCTCGTGTACCGCATGCAGTGTGGCGCCGGCTTGCACGCTCAGGCTGCGGTCCACCGGGTCGAACGCCAGCACCCGGTTCATGCGCTCGAGGCTGAGCACCAGTTCGCCATTGGCCGCCACCGCCCCACCCGACAAGCCGGTGCGGCCACCCGAAGGCACGATCGCCACCTGTTGCTGATTGGCCCAGCGCACAACCGCTTGCACGTCCTCGCGGCTTGCCGGCAAAACGATCGCCAGCGGCGCCGGGGTCCAGCGCCGGGTCCAGTCGCGGCCGTAATGCTGCAGGTCGTCGGCGGCCGTGAGCAGGCGCAATTGCGGCAGGCTGTGGGCCAGTTGGGCAAGGCGAGGGTCGGACATGCGGCGCTCCAAGGGTTGTGCAGAGCGTGCCAGTCGTGGGGCTTCACGTCCAGTGCTGCGCTGCCGCAAAATCGGTGTCCACTCTGGCATAGTGGTGGGCCCACAGCCGACGCCGACACGATCATGCAAACCTCATTCCCGCGCGAAGACATCAAAATCCTGTTGCTTGAAGGCGTCAGCGCCAGTGCCGTCGACAGCTTCTACCGTGCCGGCTACAGCCAGGTCGAGCGCCACGCCAAGGCGCTGCCAGAGGATGAACTCAAGCGCCGCATTGCCGATGCCCACATGGTCGGCATCCGTTCACGCAGCCAGCTCAGCGCCGACGTGCTGGCGCAGGGCAAGCGCCTGATCGCAGTCGGTTGTTTCTGCATCGGCACCAATCAGGTAGACCTGAATGCCGCGCGCCGGCTCGGCGTGCCGGTGTTCAATGCGCCCTACTCCAACACCCGCAGCGTGGCCGAGCTGGTGATTGCCGAGGCGATCATGCTGCTGCGCGGCATTCCGCAAAAAAATGCCCTGTGCCATCGCGGCGGCTGGACCAAATCCGCCAGTGGCAGCTTTGAAACCCGCGACAAGGTGTTGGGGATCGTTGGCTACGGCCACATCGGCACCCAGGTCGGGGTGCTCGCCGAGAGCCTCGGCATGCGGGTGATTTTCCACGACATCGAGGCCAAACTCTCGCTCGGCAACGCGCGCCCGGTCGCCAACCTGGACGAACTGCTCGAACGCGCCGATGTGGTCACCCTGCACGTACCGCAAACCCCCGCCACCCACCTGATGATTCGCGCCGAACAACTGGCGCGCATGCGTCGCGGCGCGATGCTGATCAACGCCTCGCGCGGCTCGGTGGTGGATATCGAAGCATTGGCCAGCGCACTGCGCGACGCGCACCTCGCCGGTGCCGCGATCGACGTGTTTCCAGTCGAGCCCAAGGGCAACGAGGATACTTTCGAGTCGCCGTTGATCGGCATGGACAATGTCATCCTCACCCCGCACATCGGCGGCAGCACGCTGGAAGCGCAGGACAACATCGGCATCGAAGTGGCCAACAAGCTGATCCGCTACAGCGACAACGGCTCCACCCTGTCGGCGGTGAACTTCCCCGAAGTCGCCCTGCCCGAGCACGCCAACAGCCGCCGTCTGCTGCACATCCACCGCAACGTGCCAGGCATGCTGTCGCGCATCAACGAGCTCATGTCGTCCGGCAACGTCAATATCGATGCGCAGTTCCTGCAAACCGACGCGGAGGTAGGTTACGTGGTGATCGACATCAGCGCCGATGTGGCGCAGGCCAGCGCGTTGAAGGAGGCGCTGGCGGCGATCCCCGGCACCCTGCGCACCCGCGTGCTGTACTGAGCGCCGAAGCCGCGCGCCAATCCCGGGTTACGGCCTGCGGCCTAACCCGGGCTACCACAACGCACGCAAACCGGCACCGCTGCAAGCCAAAAACC
>PFJA01000140.1:0-1479 GCA_002782905.1 Lysobacterales bacterium CG_4_10_14_3_um_filter_64_11 | reverse complement strand
AGGCGACGCCGAAACCCGGGACCCCGTAGCCGGTTGAGGCGACGCCGAAACCCGGGACCATCCCCACGCCCACCGTGACCGCGCGCATCGTTCGGCCGTCCAACCGACCTGACAACAGCCATGCGAAGATCACCCGCCATGGTCGATGCTGCGCCCAAGAAAAAGCCCGGCCAACTTGCGATTGACCGGGCTTCTTGTGCCACAACGCTGACGAGGCGGCAGTGGTGCTGGCGTCCCCACGGGGATTCGAACCCCGGTCGCCACCGTGAAAGGGTGATGTCCTAGGCCTCTAGACGATGGGGACGTGTCTCAAGTTTTCGTTTGGTGGAGCCAGCCGGGATCGAACCGGCGACCTCTACAATGCCATTGTAGCGCTCTCCCAGCTGAGCTATGGCCCCAACGGGAACCGAAAATTGTAGGCACATCCCGGCCGTGCGTCAAGCAAAATGATCGGCGCGCTGCCAAAAGCCTCGCAGGCCGGCGCAAGCGCAGCGGAGCCGACATCAACGCCGCGGAACAGCAACGTCGGCGCCGCCGCGCATGGCTGTGCAAGTGCTGCGGGTGCATGGCTGCCCAGGAGCAGCCGCTGCGCTTGCGCCAGCCCGCTTCCAGATAATGCCCGCATCGCAAGCTTCGCCCGCCTGCGCTATGCTTGTTCGCAATGTTTTTGCTTACCGACACCAGCAAGCGTTACGGCGCAACCGTTGCGCTTGACGTGGCCGCCTTGCGTTTGCCGGCCGGACGGGTGAGCGCGTTGATCGGGCCCAGCGGCGCCGGCAAGTCCACTATCCTGCGCCTGCTGATCGGGCTGGAGTGGCCGGACTCGGGCACCGTGCACTTCGATAACGAGCCGCTGCGCCGCGAGCAACTGCTCGCGCATCGACGTCGCATCGGTTATGTCATTCAAGAAGGTGGACTGTTTCCACACCTCAGCGCGCTCGGCAATATCGGCTTGCTGGCGCGCACCCTGGGATGGCCGGCGACGCGTATCGAGCGCCGCACCCGCGAATTGGCCGAATTGTGCCAGTTGCCGTTCACAGCGCTTGCGCGCTACCCCGCCGAATTATCGGGCGGGCAGCGCCAACGGGTCGGCCTGATCCGGGCACTGATGCTCGATCCCGACGTGTTGCTGCTCGATGAGCCACTCGGTGCGCTCGACCCGCTGATCCGCTTCGACCTGCAGACCGAACTCAAGGGCTTGTTCAACACCTTGGGCAAGACCGTCATCCTGGTCACCCACGACATCGCCGAGGCCGCATTCCTGGCCGATGAACTGGTGCTGCTCAATCAGGGTCGCGTGGTGCAGCAAGGCCCGTTGTCGGCGCTGCTGGACACGCCAAGCGAGCCCTTCGTGCGCCGTTTTCTGACCGCACAACGCAGTTTGCAGGTGCCTGCATGATCCGCCTCACCGTGCTCGCCCTGCTGCTGTGCGCAAGCCTCGCTGTCGCGGGCGTGGAACCGTTGACGGTCGGTTCCAAA
>PFJA01000115.1 GCA_002782905.1 Lysobacterales bacterium CG_4_10_14_3_um_filter_64_11 | reverse complement strand
CGATGCGTGAAGCCAGCGTACGCGTCGAAAATCAGCTCGGCCTGCATGCCCGCGCAGCGGCCAAACTGGTGCAGCTATTGTCGCGTTTTCAAGCGCACGTGACGCTGTGCGCGCGTGGCCGCGAGGTAAACGGCAAGAGCATCATGGGCGTGATGATGCTGGCTGCGGGCCAGGGCAGCGAGGTCATCATGCGGGTGGATGGCGCCGATGAAGACGCCGCATTGGCTGCCGCGCAAGCGCTGTTTGCGCGCCGCTTCGACGAGGAGAGCTGAGATGCGCGCGCAGATTCAGGCCACCGGTGCGTCACGCGGCCTCGCGCTGGGCCGGGCGCGCCTGCACCTGGGCCGTGCGTTCGACATCGAAGAGCGCACCATCGAGGCCGAACGCGTCGATGACGAACTGCAACGTCTGCATGCGGCCGTTGCACTGGCGCGTGCGCAGCTTGGCGAGCTGCGTGATCGGTTGCAGGGTGCGCTGGCCCATGAACTGGGCGACTTCATCGATTTTCATGCACTGCTGCTCGACGACCCGGAGTTGGTGTCCGGCTTGGCGGAACTGATACGGGTCGGCCAATACGCTGCCGAGTACGCGCTCAAGTTGCAGCGTGACCGCCTGGCCGCGGTGTTTGCCAGCATGGACGATCCCTATTTTCAGAGTCGGCGCGAGGACCTCGACCATGTCCTTGGCCGGGTCATGGCGGCGCTGCAACGCGACGCCATTCCAGTACGGCCGGGCATGGCCGGCGACGTGCTGGTCTGCGATGCGGTCGCACCCTCGGAGCTGGCGCAACTCAAGGCCGACGGGGTAGTTGCCATCGTCAGCGCCAGCGGCAGCGCGCTGTCGCACGCGGCGATCCTGGCACGCAGCCTGCACATGCCGCTGGTGCTGGGTGCGCACGAACTGATCGGCCACGTCAACGATGGCGATGCGCTGATCGTGGATGGTGGTAGCGGCGAGGTAATCCGCGAGCCCACCGGCCGCGACCTGCGCCAATACCGCGCGCGCAAACGTGAACTGCAACGCGCTGGTGAGCAGCGCCTGCGCCTGCGGCGGATGCCCACGCGCACCGTCGATGGCATCGACATCCGCCTGTACGCCAATGCCGAATCACGTGATGACGTGGCCGAAGCGCACGCACTCGGCGCTGCCGGCGTCGGTCTTTACCGCACCGAGTTTTTGTTCCTGCACGGCAGTGAATTGCCCGACGAGGAAGCGCAGTTCCGCAACTACCGCGATCTGGTGCTCGGCATGACCGGCCGCACCGTCACCATTCGCACGCTCGATCTTGGCGCTGACAAAGCGGATCGTTGCGGCTTGGTGCTGGCCAGCGAACCCAACCCGGCATTGGGCGTGCGCGGGGTGCGCCTGTCGCTTAATCGCAGCGATGTTTTCGCCACCCAGTTGCGCGCCATCCTTCGCGCTTCGGCCTATGGCCCACTGCGGGTGCTGGTGCCGATGATCGCGCGGCGCGAAGAAATGCAGACGGTACGCACGCTGCTGCTGGCGTGCCATGCCGATTTGCGCACGCAAGGCTATGACCTGCCCGAGCCACCGGCACTGGGCGCCATGATCGAGGTGCCGGCAGCGGCGCTGGCCTTGCACGGCTTGATCGACATCGTCGATTTTCTCTCGATCGGTACCAACGACCTGATCCAGTACGTGCTCGCCGCCGATCGCGGCAACGACGCATTGGGCGATCTGTATTCGCCGATGCATCCGGCCATCGTGCATTTGTTGCATCACATCATCGCCACCGGCAAGCGCCATGGCATCCCGGTCGCGGTATGCGGTGAACTGGCTGGCGACCCGCTGTTCACGCCGTTGCTGCTGGCGCTCGGGCTTACCGAGTTCAGCCTGCATCCGTGCACCTTGCTGGAAGTACGCGAACGCATCCGCGCCGCGCACCTGGGCAACCTGCGACGCCGCGCAAAAACCCTGTTGCGGGCCCGCGACCGCCCGGCACTGGAGCGCTGGCTGGCGCGTTGCCAATGACATGCTGGTCGCCCACAACGTGAGCGCGACGGCAGGGGTCGCTACTGTGGAGCAACGGTGTTGCCCGCCGGTGTGAGCCAGTGCTTGTGTGGGAGCCGGCCTGCCGGCGAACGAACGGGCGAAATGGTTTCGCGCGCAGGCGCGCCCCCACGAGCGGAAACCAGCCCCCGGAGGACCCTGTGGACGACCCGCACTCGCCACCGTGCTGCCAAGTGCGAAACACGGCGCCAAGTCAGTAAACTGACCACATGAAAATCGCCAGTTGGAACGTCAATTCGCTTGCGGTGCGGCTCGGGCACTTGCAACAGTGGCTCGGCCAGTGCCAACCCGACATCGTGGCGTTGCAGGAAACCAAACTCGAAGACCACAAGTTTCCGGATAGCGAGTTGGCCGAGTTGGGTTACCGCAGCGTGTTCGCCGGGCAGAAAACCTACAACGGCGTCGCTATCGTCAGCCGCTCACCCGCAAGCGCGGTACAGGTCGGCATACCCGGTTTTGCCGACGAGCAAAGGCGCGTGCTCGCCGCCACCATCGACGGCCTGCGCATCGTCAATTTGTACGTGGTCAACGGCAAGGCGGTTGGCGATGAAAAATATGATTACAAGCTCGCTTGGCTCGATGCCCTGCGGCATTGGCTGACCCAGGAGTTGGTACGTTTCCCGAACATGGTGGTGCTCGGCGATTTCAACATCGCCCCGGATGACCGCGATGTGCACGACCCGGCGGCGTGGCAGGGCCAGATTTTGTGCTCCGCGGCCGAACGTGATGCGCTGAAAGATCTGCTCGCACTCGGCCTGCACGACAGCTTTCGCCTGCATCACGCCGATGGCGGGCACTTCAGTTGGTGGGATTACCGCGCCGCCGGCTTTCGCCGCAACCTCGGCCTGCGCATCGATCTGGTGTTGTTATCGGATGCCTTGCAGGCGCGCTGCAGCGGCGCCGGCATCGACCGCGAACCACGCGCCTGGGAGCGGCCCAGCGACCACACCCCGGTGTGGGCAGCATTGCAGCCATAGGCCAACAGGCCCGCTACGCGGCCTCACACTGCGCGCAACGCCGCCGTCACCGGCATGCGCGCCGCATGCAAGGCCGGTGCCAGCCCACCGATGAAGCCGATCGCCAGCGCCCAGAACATGCCACGCACAACCAGCGCAGGGGTCACCGCAAAATTGAACGCCACCTGGGTGAAGCCTTGCCCGAGGGTGCTCACGCTATAGCCATTGAACAGGCCATAAGCGATGCCGGCACCCAGCGCGCCGCCGGCGAGCGACAGCAACAGCGACTCCGCCATCACCGACGCCACCACCGGCAGCCGGCCAAAGCCGAGCGCGCGCAAGGTGCCGATTTCGGCGGTACGCGCCGACACCGCCGAGTACATGGTGTTGAGCGCACCAAACAAGGCACCGATCGCCATGATCACGGTAACGATGCCGGTGACCACGCCAATCTGATTGGTGAAGTTTTGCGATTGCGCAGAAAAATAGTCCTGCTCGCGCTGCACATCCACATTCAACTGCGGATCGGCGGTCAGCCGGCGCTTGATGCCGGCAAACGCATCGGCGCTGCGCAGTTGCACCAGCACCGAGGAAAAGCCGGTGCGAAAAAATGCCGCCTGCGCGGTTTCGACATCGGCCCACAGTTCGCTCTCGTGGGCGTCGCCGCTGGCAAACGCGCCGACGATTTCCCAGCTTGAGCCGCGAAAGCGCAGCGTTTCACCGACGTCCAGACCATCAAACTGACGCTGCGCACCACGCCCGACAATCAGCTCGCGCAAGCCGGGCTTGAACACCCGGCCCTCGACGATACGCAGCTCCGTGCGCAGCGCGATACCGTTGGCCTCAACCCCGCGCAGCGACACATTGGCGCCGGTGCTCTGGCCCTTGCGCGGCACCTCGGTTACCACCAACAGCTCGGCCGATGCCAGCGGCAGGCCGTCGGCGGCGCGCGCGGCGGCCGGGTCCTGGCGAATCAGGGTGGTGGCTGAGCGCTCAAGAAAACTCGATATCTCGGCATTGGCACCCCCACGCAGCACGATCACCCGATCCAGCGCACCGGTTGCCTTGAGGGTTTTGCCGAAGCCCTGCGCCATCGACAGCATCGCCACCAACACACCGACCACGCCGGCAATGCCGATCACCACCACCAGCGAGGCACCCCATCGCTGCGGAATGCTGCGCAGGTTCATCCACACGATTTCGCGCACCTGAGTTGCTGTGCTCATGGCCTTCTCAACGCCCCGCCAACGCATCGACGATCTTGATTCGCATGGCGTGCAACGCCGGCGGCAAACCCACCGCCAGCGCCAGCGCCAGCATGCTCGACAGGGCAATGGCCCAGACTCTGGCATCAGTGCGTACCGGCGGAAAATCGGCCGGCAAGGCAGCGGTTGCGAAACTGGCGAGCGCCATGCCGGCCAAACCGCCGAGCACGCACAGCAGCAATGCTTCGGCCAGCACCAGCGCCAACACCGTGCGATCAGTGAAACCCAGGCATTTGAGCACTGCCAGTTCGGGCGTGCGCTCGCGCACCGCCTGCGCCATGGTGTTGCCGGTCAACATCAGGATGGTGAAAAACACGGCGCCGAGAATGGCGTTGACGATGAAGCCGATGTCGCCGAGCTGGCGCAGAAAGCCGATCTGGAACTCCTGCTCGCTCTGGGTCTTGGTTTCATCGCGCGAGTTGGCAAACTTGGCATCGATGGCAGCGGCGATGCGCTCGGCCTGCAGCGCGTCCTTGATGCGCACCGCAAACACGCCAGCGAGGCCTTTGCCGCCGCTGCGCGCCTCGTCGAAATACTGGTAGTTGAGATACATCAGGCTGGCGCGCTCGCTCCATTGCTGGTCGCGGCCATCGAAGACGCCGACCAGTTCCCACTCCCAGGCGCGCGAACCATCGGCCAGCGTCCAGATGAATGAGGTGAGCGGAATCCGGTCGCCAATTTTCCAGCCGAACCGATCTGCCAGCACCCGCCCGGCAATCGCGCCATTGGGGGTGGAAATGAACGCGCGCCGCTGCGCCGGCGACAACACCCACTCCGGGTAGGTGTCAAACATGCGCTGCGGGTTGACCGCGAATTGCGGAAAAAAATTGCGCGCATCCTGATACACACCGCCAAAGAACTGCGAGTGCGATACGCTCTGCACGCCCGGCACCGCTTCGATCTGCGGCAGCATGCGCATCGGCAGCGGCTGGGTAAAACTGATTCGCGCCTGGGTAATCAGGCGGTTGGCACCGAGAAAATCGGCGCCGCCGGAAAACAGCGAGTTTACCGCCTGCAACAACCCCAGCAGCAGAAACGCCGCGATCAGCGACAAGCCGGTGAACACGGTGCGCGTTTTCTTGCGCCACAGGCCCGACCAGATCAGCGGCAGGTATTTGAGCAGCATGAGTCAATGCACCCCAATGGCGTGCAGTGCGTCGGCACTGACCAGCGTGCCCTTGTCCAGATGCACGGTGTGGGTGGCGTACTCGGCAGCCTTGGGGTCGTGGGTCACCATCACGATGGTCTTGCCGAAGCGCTGATTGAGTTGCTGCAACAAGGTCAGCACTTCATCGGCAGTCTTGCGATCCAGATCACCGGTCGGCTCATCGCAGATCAGCAACAGCGGATCGGAAACCAGCGCGCGGGCGATGGCGACACGCTGCTGCTGGCCACCGGACAATTCATTGGGTTTGTGGCCGGCACGGTCGGCCAGGCCGACCAGATCAAGCGCGATCGCAGCGCGCCGACTGCGCTCGCGCGCACTCATTTCGGTGAGCAGCAAGGGCAGCTCGACATTGCGCTGTGCGCTCAACACCGGCATCAGGTTGTAGCTTTGGAAAATGAACCCCACGGTGCTGGCGCGCCAGGCCGCCAGCGCATCGGCAGCCAGTGCATCGATGCGCTGGCCACCAACCTTGAGTTCACCCGCCGTGGGTGAATCCAGGCCGCCGATCAGGTTGAGCAGGGTGGTTTTGCCGGAACCCGATGGCCCCATCAGCGCGACAAAATCGCCCTGCTCGATATCCAGCTCGATGCCGTGCAGCACCTCGATGCGCTGCTTGCCGCGCTCGTAGACCTTGGTCAAGCCATGTATTTCGACCAGCGCGCTCATGGCGTCTTGACGATCACTTTGCCACCATCGCGCAACGCCGAGGGCGGCGACAGCACCACCACCTCGCCATCTTTTACACCGGCGCTGACCAAGGTCTCGGCGTCGGCCACCGTTGCTGTTTTCACGTCGCGCCGTTGCACGCCGCCGTCGGCCACCACGAACACCGCGGGCGCGGCATCCTTGCTTTCAACGATGGCGCGGCTGGGCAGCCAGACGCCACTGAGCACTTCACCGACGCCGGGCGCTTCAAGAAAACTCACCCGCACGCCCATGTCCGGCACGATGCGCGGGTCACGCATGGTGATGGCAATGCGCACCTTCACCGTCGCCTTGGCGCGATCGGCAGCGGGAATGATGGCGATCACCTTGGCCGGGATATTCCAATCCGGATACGCATTGAGCACTGCTTGCACCGGCATCTCGGGCTGCACACGGCCGATGTAGGCCTCATTGACATCAACCTCGATTTCCAGCGAATCCATGTCGACCAAGGTGCAGATACCGGTGCGGGTGAAGCCGCCGCCGGCCGATATCGGCGAAATCATTTCACCTGGCTGTGCCGCCTTGGCGATCACCACGCCAGCGAACGGCGCGCGCACGATGGTGTTGTCGACATTGATCTGCGCCACCGCCAACGCGCGTTCGGACACCTGCACCTGCTGCTGCGCGCTGGCCAGGCGCGCGGCCAGCGCGGCGCGTTCGGTCTGCGCCTGATCGAGTACCGACTCGGACACCAGCTTGCGCACGATCAAGGCCTTCTGCCGTTCTACCTCGCGCTCGGCCAGCGCCAGATTGGCGCGTACTTCGCCCAGTTGCGCGCGCGCTGCGCCCAGTTGCGCCGAAGACAGCGCGAATTGCGCCTGCGCATCGGTGTCATCGAGCCGCGCCACGACCTGGCCTTCGCTTACGCGCATACCCTCTTCGATCAGCACCTCGCGCACCTTGCCGGTAATCTTGGCCGACACCGTGGCCTGCCGCCGCGCCACCACGTAGCCGGTGGCATCGAGCACCGACACCGGGCCACTGCTGGCGGCATCACGCGCGAGGGCGGTTTCCACTGGCAACGGCCCGCTGCGGCCAAACAGCAGCCACAACACACCCAGCACTAGTACACCGGCCAGCGGCCAGAGCCAGCGCCGACGCGGTTTGCCCTGCGCTGCGCTGCGATCGATCCGCAGTTCCTTGAGCATCTGCTCGGCACGATCCATGAATCGGTTTCCTGTGGTCATTGCAGCAAATTGTAGCGTGCAACCTGTTGACGCCGGCGTGACGATTAACGGCTACCGAAACGCCGTTGCAACATCGCAAATGCCGCGCGCAGCCCCTGCGCCTCACCGCCGACGCCGCGCCCCGGGCGCTCGCTGTCGTTCCAACTGAACACGTCCAGATGCGCCCACGGCAACGCGGCCGGCACGAAGCGTTGCAAGTACAGCGCGGCGGTGACCGAGCCGGCCATGCGTGACGGCCCGCCGTTGGCGAGATCGGCGATAGTGCTTTTCAGGTAGCGCTGATACGGCTGCCACAACGGCAGCCGCCACAGCGGGTCGTGTTCGGCCTGGCCGGCGGCCAGCCAGTCGTTGGCAAGCGCATCGTCGTTGGCGAACAGCGCCGGCAGTTCCGGCCCCAGCGCGATGCGTGCGGCGCCGGTAAGGGTGGCAAAATCCAGAATCAGTTGCGGCGTGCGCTCACTGGCATAGGCCAGCGCATCGCACAGCACCACCCGACCCTCGGCATCGGTGTTGTCGATTTCAACGCTCAGCCCGAGGCGGGTGGCGACCACCTCGCCGGGGCGATAGGCATTGGCGGCAATGGCGTTTTCCACCGCCGGCAGGTACAGGCGCAGATGCACCGGCAGCGTGCACGCCATCACCAGCTCCGCCAGCGCGATCGCGTGCGCCGCACCGCCCATATCCTTTTTCATATGGCGCATGCCGTCCGATGGCTTGATGTCGAGGCCGCCAGTATCAAAACACACGCCTTTGCCGACCAGCGCGATGGCCGGGTGGGTGGGATCGCCCCAACTCAGTTCGATCAAGCGCGGCGCGCGATGGCTGGCGCGGCCCACCGCGTGGATCGCGGGGAAGCCGTGTGCCAGCAGATCGTCGCCAGCGATCACCGCAACCTGCGCACCATGGCGCTGCGCGATCTCGCGCACCACCGCCTCCAAGTGCTCCGGGCCCATGTCTTCGGTCGGCGTATTGACCAGATCGCGCACCCGGCAACAGGCCGCCAGTTGCGCCAGCCAATCGGCGTGTGCACTGTCGTCGAGCAGCAGCCGCGCCGCTGCCCGCTCGGACTTGCGATAGCGGCTGAAACGATAGCTGGCCAAACCCCAGCCGAGCGCAGCGCGGGCGAAGCTCAGGCTCTGCCCTGGCACTGCGACCAACCGGTAGTCGCCTTCGGGCAGGGTGTAGGGCAAATGCGCCAACGCGAACGGGTCGTCGCCGTCGCTGATGCCGGCCATTACCAGCGTCGCCTCGCCGTGCGCGCCGGGCACCAGCAGCGCGCTGCCGGGCACGGCAGTAAACGCGTTGACCGCGGTCCAGCGCTGCACCGGCTCGGGTTGCGTCTGCAGAAAGTCGAATAGCTGATCGCTGCGCAGGGCATACAGTGCAGTGGCATCGGTGCTGCGTGAAAAACCGGCGGGAAGGGTCATGGCGAGGTCCGAGAGTGGTGTTGGAAACGGGTGAAAACGGTGTTGCTCAACGCGCAACCGGGTCAATCGCTGGCATGCGCATCAAGCCAATCGGCGAGCGCGCTCAGATCGGCAAATTGCAGGTGCGGGGTGACAGCATCCACCGGCCAACACTGGCCATGGCGATTGATCCAGCAGCCACGCAGCCCGGCACCCTGCGCACCGACGACATCCAGATGCGGGTCGTCGCCAACATGCAGCACCTCGTCGGGCGCCAGCTGCAAGCGCGCGCAGGCCGCGTGAAAAATGCTGGCATCCGGCTTGGCCGCGCCGTGCTCGCGGGCCCCGAGTTGAAACGTGAAACGCCCGGCCAACGGGGTCAGCGCCAGATCGGCATCGCCGTTGGTCAGCGCCGCAATCGGCACCCGCGCCGCGATGCGCGCCAGCGCATCGAGCACATCGGGATACAGCTCGACTGCGTTGCGCGCGGCAAAAAACACCGCATACGCGCGCTCGCTGTGCTCGGGGTCGTGCCCGGACTGCGCCAGCGCATGGCGTAGCGACATCACCCGCTGCATGCTGTAATCGTGCGCCCACTGCGGGTTGTCGCGGGCAACCTGATCACGCAGCGCACGCATGGCATCGATCGGGTATTGCGCGGCGGCGCGCGGCGCATGCTCGCACAACCAGTCGTGCAATACCGCCTCAGCGCGCGCGATCACCGGTTCGATCGGCCACAGCGTGTCGTCGAGATCCAGGGTGATGGCACGCGGACGAAAACTCATCGTGCCATTCTACCGGGCATCGGTGAACGCAGCGCGGTGAGGCATCACGCGATGTTGACCGCCATCGCTTCGAAACGCGTTTTCGGCAGAAGGTCGCCGTGCGGGTTGTACACTGACGCAGGCCTTGATCCACCTGTGATTGAGCACGGCATCGCCAAGCCACTTTCGCGTTGCAGCCCAGGCCATCGCGACCATATACAACCGACAGGACATCACCGCGCTCTATGCCAAGTTCGACCAATTGGCCCGCATCCAGATCACGCAACAACAGCTATCTGATCAGATCAGCCGGCTGCACAACCTCATTGGTGACGTTGATGAGATTGCCTACTCGCACGCGGAACTTGCAGGCACCAAGGATGGCAGAACCTTCTACAACCTTCACTACAAGGTCACTTTGGTCAGCGGCCCGTTCAAGCAAGCAACATTGAAGCTCAGCGTGGTGAAGGCTGACGCTGGTTATTCGCTGTTCGGGTTTTTTCTGAACGGTCTCGATCAGTAGCAGGAACCGCCCATTCACCGCGCCGAATGGCCGGTCGCTTCGTAACTGGTGCGTTCGAACAAACCCGGCTCGACCAGGTTGATGAAGGCGCGCGCCTGCGGGCTGAGGAACTTGCCCTTGCGCATCACCACGCCGTAGCTGCGCGCCGGGAAATACTGGCTGACATCGCGGATCGCAAGGCGCTCGCGGTCGGCATCGGTGAGGCAAAAGCCGGTGACGATGGAGATGCCGAGGCCCATCGCCACGTATTGCTTGATCACTTCCCAGCCACCCACTTCCAGCGCCACGGTGTAGGGCACGCGGTTTTGCTGGAACACGAGGTCCACCAGCCGATATGTGGTCAGCCGGCGCGGCGGCAGGATCAGGCCATACGGCGAGAGATCTTCCAGACGCAGCTCGGTCTTGTTCGCCAGGGGATGATCGGGAGGGGTGATCAACATCGCGTTGAAGCGGTACACCGGTGCGTAATCAAGGTCGCGCGGCACGTCCAGCATCGAGCCGAACGCGAAGTCGGCGGCATCCGAGCGCAGCAGCGCCAGGCCATCGACGCCGGTAACGTTCTGCAATTCCAGGTGCACATCGGGATACGCGGTGCGGAACGCCTTTACCAGCGGTGGCAACAGGTACAGGATGGTGGAACTGCCAGCGGCAATATGCAGCTCGCCGCCCTCCAGGCCGCGCAGGCGCTCGCGGAAACTCGCTTCCATTCCGTCCAGCCCCTCGATCAACGGGCGCGCGAGCTCGTACAGCAATTCGCCCTCGCGGGTGAGGCTGAAGCGGCGGCCGCTGCGCTCGAACAGGGGCACACCCATGTCGCGTGCCAGCGCCTGCAATTGCAGGGTGACCGCCGGTTGGCTGAGGAACAGCGCTTCGGCGGCGCGCGACACCGAACCCAGGCGCGCAAGCTGGCAAAAGGCCCGCAGCGGCTTGATCCGGTCGCCCTTGTAATAAAAACGTGTGCTGCGCTGCGTCATAAACCGTTGCCTGTGTTGCAGTATTTGTGCAGCTTATACCACTTATTGAAAACTATGCATTGTCAAATACATCAACCAACCCTAGGGTAAAGCCATGAGCACGCAAGCCACCACACAAACCTCCACCGCCGCAATCGGCCTGCATCTGCTGGCTAACGCCACCGGGCAGGAACAGATTCTGCCGCCGCCTGTATTGGCACTGCTGGAAGCGCTGCATCGCCGCTTCGAGCCCGAGCGCCGGGCGCGTTTGGCGGCACGTCGCGCCAGCCAGGCGCGCATCGATGCCGGTGAACTGCCCGATTTCCGCGTCGATACCCGCGCCATCCGCGACGGCGACTGGCAGGTGGCGCCAACACCGGATGCATTGCTTGATCGGCGAGTGGAAATCACTGGCCCGGTCGAGCCGAAAATGGTGATCAACGCGCTCAATTCTGGCGCGCGCGTGTACATGGCCGATTTCGAGGACTCCACCGCCCCGGTCTGGAGCACCCTGATCGCCGGCCAGCAGGCGCTGTGCGATGCCGTCGCTGGCGATCTGCACTGGACCAGCCCGGAAGGCAAGCTTTACGCGCTCAAGCGCGAAGGCCAGGCGGTGCTGATGGTGCGTCCGCGCGGCTGGCACCTGCCGGAAAATCATGTGTTGATCGATGGTGAGCCACTGGCCGGCGCGTTGTTCGATATCGCGGTGTTTGCGTTCCACAACGGCGCGGCGCTGGCGGCGCGCGAGCGCGGCCCGTACGTCTACCTGCCCAAGCTCGAATGCATGGAAGAGGCGGCGCTGTGGGATGAGGTGCTGGCCTTCATTGAGGTGCAATTGGGCCTGAGCATCGGCACGATCAAGGCCACGGTGCTGATCGAAACGCTGCCGGCGGTGTTCCAGATGCACGAAATCCTGCACGCCCTGCGCGGCCGCATCGTCGGCCTGAACTGCGGCCGCTGGGATTACATCTTCAGCTACATCAAAACCTTTCGCGCGCACCCGGACCGGGTGCTGCCCGAGCGCGGCCAGGTGGGCATGACCCAGCCGTTCCTGAAAGCCTATTCCGAATTGCTGATCCAGACCTGCCATCGCCGTGGTGCGCACGCCATGGGCGGCATGGCCGCGCAGATTCCGATCAGCGGCAACCCCGAAGCCAACGAAGCGGCGCTGGCGCGGGTGCGCGCCGACAAGCTGCGCGAAGTGAGCGCCGGCCACGATGGCACCTGGGTGGCGCATCCGGCGCTGATCCCGTTGGCGCAGGCAGTGTTCGACGAGCACATGCCGACGCCGAACCAGCGCCATGTCAGCCGCAATGATGTGCAGGTGCGTCGCGACCAACTCATCACCCCGTGCCTGGGCAGCATCAGCCGCACCGGTTTCGAGAACAACGTGGAAGTGTGCGTGCGCTACCTCGCCGCCTGGCTCGACGGCCAGGGCTGCGTGCCGATCCACTGGCTGATGGAAGACGCCGCCACCGCCGAAATCGCGCGCGCTCAGTTGTGGCAATGGCTGCATTACCAGCAGTTGAGTGGCCATTCGCTGCATCTGGACGATGGCAGCGCGATCGACTTCACCCTGTTCGATCGGGTGCTGCTCAACCTGCCCACGCGACTGGGCGAGCGTACCGCGTTACCCGGCGGCAGCCGCATCGACGAGGCCATCGCCCTGCTCGACGAACTCACCCAACGCAACACGCTGGCCGATTTTCTCACCCTGCCCGCCTACCCACGTCTGACCTGACCCCTTACCCACAAGGACTTCGCCATGAGCACCCAACACGCCACCGCCGAGCAACTGCAACACGACTGGAACACGAATCCGCGCTGGCAGGGCATCACCCGCCCGTACCGCGCTGCCGAAGTGGTGCGCCTGCGCGGCACCGTGCCGGTGGAACATTCGCTGGCGCGGCTGGGCGCGGAGAAGTTCTGGAACTCGCTGCATGACGAGCCGTTCGTGAATGCGCTCGGCGCGCTGACCGGCAACCAGGCGATGCAGCAGGTCAAGGCCGGGCTCAAGGCGATCTACCTGTCCGGCTGGCAGGTGGCCGCCGATGCCAATGTCGCCGGAGAAATGTATCCCGACCAGTCACTGTACCCAGCCAACTCGGTGCCGCTGGTGGTCAAGCGCATCAACAACACCCTGCTGCGTGCCGATCAACTGCATCACGCCGAAGGCGACGACAGCATCGACTGGCTGCAACCGATCGTGGCCGATGCCGAAGCCGGTTTTGGCGGCGTGCTCAACGCCTTTGAATTGATGAAGGCGATGATCGAGGCCGGCGCGGCGGCGGTGCATTTCGAGGACCAACTCGCCTCGGTGAAGAAGTGCGGGCACATGGGCGGCAAGGTGCTGGTGCCAACCCGCGAGGCGATCGACAAGCTGGTGGCCGCACGGCTGGCAGCCGATGTGTGCGGCGTGCCGAGCATCATCATCGCGCGTACCGATGCCGAAGCCGCCGACCTGCTGACCTCGGACATCGACGCCAACGACCAGGCATTCTGCACCGGCGAGCGCACCGCCGAGGGCTTCTTCAAAACCCACAACGGCCTGGATCAGGCGATCAGCCGCGGCCTCGCCTATGCACCGTATGCCGATCTGATCTGGTGCGAAACCGGCAAACCCGACCTGGAGTTTGCGCGCAAGTTTGCCGCCGCCATCCATGCCAAGTTCCCCGGCAAACTGCTGGCCTACAACTGCTCGCCCAGCTTCAACTGGAAGAAGCATCTCGACGACGCCACCATCGCCTCGTTCCAACGCGAACTGGCCACCCTGGGCTACAAGTTCCAGTTCATCACCCTTGCCGGCTTCCATGCGCTCAATTACGGCATGTTCGACCTCGCCTACGGCTACGCCCGCAATCAGATGAGCGCCTTCGTGAATCTGCAACAGGCCGAGTTTGCTGCCGCTGAGCGCGGCTTCACCGCGGTGAAGCATCAGCGCGAAGTGGGCACCGGTTATTTCGACTCGGTTACCCAGACCATCCAGGGCAACAATTCGGCAACGGTGGCGTTGAAAGGCTCCACCGAAGAAGAGCAGTTCTACGACAAGACCAGCGCTGCGGCGTGAGCCAGTCAACCGCCGGGCGCGCAACGCGCCCGGCCGGTCATTGCACCGCAGCAAGGCAATGCACACAAACTCAGGCACCATCACACATTGACGTGCGTGCGCGCAGCGCTGAAGCTGGCGACACGACGCGTGATGGAGCAGTGCATGGCGGAGCAACTTCACGAAGCGGGCAATGCAATGCGCCCGAGCACAACCCAGATCGCGGACAATTTCGCCGATCTGCACCCGCCGCTGGGTGCGGCCAAAGCGGATGTCGAGGCCAATCGCTGCCTGTATTGCTATGACGCGCCGTGCGTGCGTGCCTGCCCTACCGGCATCGACATCCCACGCTTCATCCACCAGATCCGCACCGGCAACCTCGACGGCTCGGCGCGCACCATTCTGTCGGCCAACATCCTTGGCGGGACCTGCGCGCGCGCCTGCCCCACCGAAGTGCTGTGCGAGCAGGCCTGCGTGCTGAACGCCGGCGAGGCGGCACCAATCATGATCGGCGCGCTGCAACGGCATGCGGTGGATCATCGGCTGGCCACCGGCGGCGCACACCCGTTCACGCGTGCCGCCGATTCGGGCAAACGCGTTGCCGTGGTTGGCGCCGGCCCGGCCGGGCTGGCATTCGCGCATCGCGCCGCGCTGCTCGGCCATGCAGTGGTCGTTTTCGATGCCAAGCCAAAACCCGGTGGCCTCAACGAATACGGCTTGGCCGCGTACAAGATGACCGACGACTTTGCCCAACGTGAAGTGGCCTTTGTGCTCGGCATTGGCGGCATTACCGTGCGGCACGGCCATGCGCTGGGCGCGCAATTGCAGCTGGCGCAATTGCGGGCGGACTTCGATGCCGTGTTCCTCGCCGTCGGCCTCGGCGCCAGCAATGCGCTCGGTGTGCCCGGCGAAGACCTGCCCGGCGTGCGCAATGCGATCGACTTCATTGAACAACTGCGACAGGCGCCGGACAAGTCGCAGTTGCACATCGGCAACGACGTGGTGGTGATCGGCGGTGGCAACACCGCCATCGATGCCGCGGTGCAGGCACGCCGGCTCGGCGCGCGCCGGGTCACGCTGGCCTACCGGCGTGGCGATGCGCAAATGGGCGCCACCGCGTGGGAACAAGGCCTGGCGCGCCGCAATGGTGTGATCGTGGAATTGTGGGCGATGCCGAAAGCCATCGCCGGCGCGAACCACGTCGAAAGCGTCAGCTTCGAGCGCACGGCATTGCGCGATGGCAAACTGGTTGGCAGCGGTGAAACCTTTGGCGTTGTCGCCGACAGCGTGCTCAAGGCGGTTGGTCAGCATCTGCTGGCCGACGACCTTGCTGCACTGGAACGCGCGCACGGCAAGATCGCCGTCGATGCGCAGTTGCGCACCAGCCTCGACGGGGTGTATGCCGGTGGCGACTGCATCGCCAGCGGGCTTGACCTCACCGTGCAGGCGGTGGAAGACGGCAAGCGCGCTGCGCACAGCGTCGATGCCTGGCTGCGCGGCAAGGCACAGGAGTAAGGGCCATGGCCGATCTAAGTTGCACCATTGCGGGCATCCGCAGCATCAATCCGTTCTGGCTGGCCTCGGCGCCGCCGACCGACAAGCAGATCAATGTCGAACGTGCGTTCGCCGCCGGCTGGGGCGGCGTGGTATGGAAAACGCTGGGCAACGATCCGCCGGTGGTCAACGTGACCAGCCGCTACGGCGTGCACCGCAGCTCGCTGCGTGGCGTGCTCGGCATCAACAACATCGAGTTGATCTCCGACCGCGCGCTGGACGTGAACCTGCGTGAGATCGAAGCCGTGCGCAAGCGCTGGCCCGATCGCATCATCATCGGTTCGATGATGGCACCAATCGACGAACAGGCGTGGAAGGAACTGGCGATCCGCATCGCCAATGCCGGCGTGCACGGCATCGAGCTGAATCTGGGTTGCCCGCACGGCATGTGCGAGCGCGGCATGGGCTCGGCCATCGGCCAGGTGCCGGAGTTCGTCGAACGCACCACGCGCTGGGTGCGCGAGGCGGTGAACATCCCGGTGTTCACCAAGCTCACACCCAACATCACCGACATCCTGGTGCCGGCCGAAGCCGCCAAGGCCGGTGGCGCGCACGCGGTATCGCTGATCAACACCGTCAACTCGATCACCTCGGTCGATCTGGACAGCATGGCGCCCACGCCCACGGTCGATGGCAAAGGCACGCACGGCGGCTACTGCGGCGCAGCGGTCAAACCTATCGCGCTGAACATGGTGGCACGCATCAGCGGCCAGCCGAGCACGCAGGGGCTGGAGATTTCCGCCATCGGCGGCATCATGAACTGGCGCGACGCCGCCGAGTTCATCGCGCTGGGTGCGTCCGGTTTGCAAGTGTGTACCGCAGCGATGCTGTACGGCTTTCGCATCGTCGATGACATGATCGACGGCCTGTCCGCGTTCATGGATGCCAAAGGCTACCGCTCGATCGCCGATTTCCGCGGCATGGCGGTGCGCAACGTGGTCGACTGGAACGCGCTGAACATGAACTTCGATCTCAAGGCGAAGATCGACCCGGACACCTGCATCGCATGCGGCCGCTGCCACATCGCCTGCGAGGACACCTCGCATCAGGCGATCGCCTTCGATCACCTGCCCGACGGCGGCCGCCGCTTCACCGTGATCGACGACGAATGCGTGGGCTGCAACCTGTGCCAGATCGTGTGTCCGGTGCCCGAGTGCATCAGCATGAACCCAGTCGCCAACGGCCTGCCGCCGGTCACCTGGCCTGAGCATCCCGATAACCCGTTGCGTGTCGTTGCATGAGCGGCGACGGCATGGCGCCATGTCCATCCTTACCGCCACTTCGCAAGGCCTGGATAAGCTGTCATTGCGAGGAGCGAAGCGACGTGGCAATCCAGCGTGTTCTGAAAACGCGAACCGCTGGATTGCTTCGCTTCGCTCGCAATGACGGCGCAGGGCGATTACCGCTTTAGTCCAGCATTCTTGCCGCTTCCCAACCCACCCCAGAACTACCGACCACCCTGCAGGAAACCACCATGTCCAAGCTCCGCGCCGGCCTGATCCAGATGGCCCTGAAAGCCCCCACCGATGCCGATCCCGAAACCATCCGCCAAGCGATGATCGCCGCCCACATCCCGCTGATCGAACAGGCCGGCGAACAAGGCGTGCAGGTGCTGTGCTTCCAGGAAGTGTTCACCCAACCGTACTTCTGCCCGAGCCAGGACGCCAAATGGTATGCCAGCGCCGAGGCGATTCCCGACGGCCCGACGGTGACCCTGATGCAAACCTACGCCGCCAAGTACCGCATGGTGATCGTGGTGCCGATCTACGAACGCGACGACGTCACCGGCGTGTACTACAACACCGCCGCCGTTATCGACGCCGACGGCAAGTACCTCGGCAAATACCGCAAGACCCACATCCCGCAGGTCGCCGGCTTCTGGGAGAAGTTCTTCTTCAAGCCCGGCGCCTCGCACTGGCCGGTGTTCCAGACCCAGTACTGCAAACTCGGCGTGTACATCTGCTACGACCGCCACTTCCCCGAAGGCTGGCGCGCACTGGCGCTCAACGGCGCCGAGTACATCGTCAACCCGTCGGCTACCGTCGCCGGCCTGTCCGAATACCTGTGGAAGCTCGAACAGCCCGCCTCCGCCGCCGCCAACGGCTGCTGGATCGGCGCCATCAACCGCGTCGGCACTGAAGCCCCCTGGAACATCGGCGAGTTCTACGGCCAGAGCTACTTCGTCAACCCGCGCGGCCAGATCGAAAAGATCGCCTCGCGCGATAAAGACGAACTCATCGTCCACGACCTCGACATGGAGCTGGTGCGCACCGTGCGCAACACCTGGCAGTTCTTCCGCGACCGCCGGCCGGAAACCTATGGGCGGTTGACGGATGGGGAGTGAGTGTGTTCATTGCGTACTGACGTAGAAGCGATGGGTCCGCAAAGGACGCAAATAGCGCAAAACAACGCAGCTTGACGTGATGCCAAAGTAGGCTGGGGTAAGGCAAAGCCGCACCCCAGCGCTGCCATGCCCACCGGCACCGGGCATTCGGCGTGACAGCGCCCGAGACCTCGCTTGACGCGGGGCAGCAGGCGGCAGACGATACGATGCAACGCGCCAGGCGCGACAGGCCGAACGCAAGGAGCACAGGGCGCGCCGGGTATGCACGTTGACGTATGAACTACGACTGGGATGCAGCCAAGGCGGCTCGCAACGCCAAGAAGCACGGCGTCACGTTCGAGGAAGCAGCGTCCGTGTTC
>PFJA01000014.1 GCA_002782905.1 Lysobacterales bacterium CG_4_10_14_3_um_filter_64_11 | reverse complement strand
TCGACGATCGGTGCGCCGTTGAATTTCAACTGTTGCGTGGCGGCAACCTTGGCCGCCAGCAATTCACGCCGGTGGTCGGGTTTGCGTGCGCATGCCACATCAAGATCAACGTTCAGGCGTATCACCAAGTCCGGGCGGTAATGGGTCATCCACTCAAACAGCGCGCGTTCGCGGCGCGCCATCCAGCGCACTACCACGTTGCCCGGCGCATCGACCGACAACCCGGGGCCATCGTAAGCGCCCGCCACATCCAGTTGCGGGTAACGATCCGACACCACGACGATGCCGCGCCGGCGCAGCGTCATCATGCATTTGTAGCGATACGCGCGGCGCAGCGAGAACAGGCAAATCACCAACGCGGTGAAAAATCCGGGCACCTTGATGTTGCGCTCGGCACGGGTCTTGTCGGTCTTGTGCGCGATACGGCGATCGATGAATGCACCGAGCCATGGCAGCCGCCCCAGCGCACGCGCCACATTGCCCGACTGCTTGCCCAAGTGCACCGCCTGGGTCGGCGCCAATCGGCTCGCCCACGCCACCACGGCCGCGATCACCGTGGACTTGCCGGAACCATCACAGCCGACGATGGCGATCAAGGGCGATAAACGGGTGGTGTCCATGGCAAACACTGTGCACCTTCGGTTCAATGGGTTTGGCGCGGCAATGCCGCGCGTGGACGCCTTCACTGCGGCGCCGACAGGTCGCCGGCGCCGCAGTGCAGCGGTTCATGATTGCAGCGCCGCGTGACTGTCGTGTTACCAGGTCATTGCCACGATAACGCCGCCGCCCTTGCTGTCGGCCCACGGCACCAAGCGCACCTTGTCGTTGAAGGCATCGGTAAACAGCCAGCCGCTGGCGGTGCCCAGCGCAGCGCCAGCCACCACGTCATACCAGTGGTGCTCGTTGGAACGCTCGCGGCCGATCCCGACTAGCGTCGCGACCGCATAGGCCGGCAACCCGGCCTGCCAGCCGTAGCGCCGATGCAGGGTGGTTGCCGAGGCGAACGACAGTGCACTGTGACCGGACGGAAAACTCTTGTTGTCGCTGTTGTCCGGGCGCCGCTCGGGGAAGGTCTGCTTGAGCACCTCGGCCAGCGCACCGGCACTGCCGACGCTGAGCGCCGCCTGGCCCAGCCCTTCCCAGTCGCCCTTGGCAGTGGGCACGACCAACGCCGTACCCATCAGGGTCAACGCACCGACATTGCTGATAGTGTCCCAGTCGTTGCGGTCAATGGCCTGCGCTGCCGGATTGACAGCAGCCACGGCGCCCACCAACAGCACCAGCGAAGCAGCGCGCGTTTTCATGGGTTTCCCTTTATAAACAACCGACTGGCGATGCGCGCCAGACGCGAGCTGCCGCATTGCTTGACCGCTACCGGTGCAGCACGGACACAATGTACACCGCAACGGCTTAAATCTGTCTTAAATCCGGTTCGCCGCAAACCACGCGCCTTCCGTCATCCACCAACCGCCACCCGCGCCTGCCTTGGGGAGTGTTTCATGGCAATCGTCCATCCGCGTGATGATCGTCGCCGCTGCTATGCGTTGCCGCTGCTGATTGTGCTGCTGACTGTCGCCTGCGGCGTCGCGCTGACCCACTATGGCGCGCCGCGCATGGATGAAGCACTGCTGCTGTGGTTCCGCGACCGCGAGCATGGCGCGCTGATTGCCGGCCCAGCCTGGGTCACCTCATGGTGGCTGGCGGCATCCGGGTTCGGCGATGTGCTGCCACGGGTCGGCATCGCCGTGCTGAGCGTGCTGGCACTGGTGTGGCTGCACCGCTGGCGCGCCGCCGTGTGGCTGGCCGGCGTGCTGCTCAGCGGCATGCTGCTGTCGTCGGCGATCAAACAGTGGGTGGCGCGGCCGCGGCCGCAACTGGTGGCGCACCTGGATCAGGTCAGTTCAGCCAGTTTCCCCAGTGGCCACGCGCTCAACAGCACCCTGTTCTATCTGGCCATCGCGTTGTTGCTGGCACCGTTGCTGCGCCAGCGTGGCGCCCGTTTCGCATTGTATGGCGCCGCCGCCGGTTTGTCCGTGCTGGTCGGTGTGGCACGCATCGCGCTGGGCGTGCATTACCCGAGTGATGTGATCGCCAGTTGGGCGATCAGCGGTGCCTGGCTATGGCTGTGGTTTGCGGCGGCGAAACACCACTGGCCGAACGCGCTGCGTTAACGCGCCGACGCGCTGAACCCGTGCGCGGTCAGGGTCTGACTTACTGCCACCCGGGCCGCCGCCAGCACGTCAGCGAGCGGCTGGGTGGCGTCGAGTTCGACGATCGGCGCGCCGTTGAACGTCAACAGCGGTGTCGCCGCAATTTTTTCGGCCAGCAACGCACGGCGGTGATCGGGCTTGCGCGCACACGCGGTGTCGAGATCGACGTTGAGGCGCAACACCAGATCCGGCACATGGCGGGTCATGCATTCGTGGCGGATGCGCTCGCGCCGCGCCAGCCAGCGCACGATCGGGTTACCCGAGGCCGTTACCGACAGGCCGGTGCCATCGTAGGAACCGGGCACATCCAGTTGCGGATAGCGATCGGTGATGATGATCAAACCCTGTCGCCGCACCGCCAGCATCCGCCGAAAACGGCGCGCCGCACGCAACGAAAACACGGTAAGCACCAGCGCGGTAAGCAAGCCGGGGGATTTTTTGTCACGCTGCGCCCGGGCGCTGTCGGACTTGCGCTGGATCACCCGACCCAGCCATGCGCCAACCAGCGGCCAGCGTTCGAGCTTGCGGCCGACGGTACCCGCCTGCTTGCCCAGATGCACCGCCGTTGCCGGCCCGAAACGGCTGGCCCAGGCCAGCACCTCCGCGCTGACCGTGGACTTGCCCGAACCATCGCAACCGATGATGGCAATCAGCGGGCCTATGGCGGCGCGTTGCCCGGACATCAGGAAATATTGGCGAAGGTCTTGCCGAACCGACGCAGCAAATCGATCATCAACGAGACCAGCGCCAGCGCGACCCAAGCGTAGTACCACGCCGGATTTTCCGGCAATTGGCTGAAGTCGAAACCACGGCGGGCAAAGTCGTACACGAGCAACGCGGTCACCAGCAAAAACAGCTTCTTGTTTTCGCGGCGAATGCAACGGCGCACCCAGAACGGGTATTTCGGCTTCAGCCAGCCATGCCAGCGCGGCAGCAAAAACGGTACCTGTTTCGCCCAGGCGGCGTGCGCTTCGAGAAACTGGCTGCGCAGAAACTCTTCTTCAAACGTCGCCACCCGCTCGTAGACGATCACCGAAATCAAAAACACCAGCGCGCCATATACCCAACTGCCTGAGAGCATCGCGATGCCGGTGAAGTTGACGATGCGACCGACATAAAGCGGGTTGCGCACCAGCGAGTACGGGCCGGTGGTGTTCAATTCCGCCGCCACCGGCGCATCCTTGGAGTTGCCTGAGGTGCCCAGCGCGGCAAAACCGCTGGTGACGATGCGGATCAGCGCACCGGCCACTGCCACCGCCAGCGACAGCCAGAACCACGCCTGATTGGCGCCGTCACTGGCGAACGGGCCAAGCGTGCGCAAGTGATAGGCAATGAGCGCGCCACCGATGACCACGGCGGTCAAATAATGGCCGCGGATTTTGAACAATTTTTCGCCGCTGCGCGCGAGTTCGTACTGGTACATGGTGTGGAGTCCCGTGGCGATGGACGGTGGCGGCCAAGCGCCAGTGAATCGTCCGGAGGGTGAGCCTGTCGAGATGACCGAACAGGCGCGACACAAAATTGTAACCTGTTGTTAAACTATTGGTAAGACTGCCTGCCGGCGCGCACCAGCGGCCATTGTGCCGACTCGGCAAAACACCGTAGGCTGGGCCTTCAACATGCCACTTTGGATCGCTATCCGTGCACCGTTTACCTGCAATCCCGTCGCGCCACGCCGTCACCGGGGTGATCGCGGTGGTTGGCTGTGATGGCTCGGGCAAGTCGACCCTGACCGCCGACCTGTATGCGCACCTGCGTGATGCGCAGCCAACCGAACTGCTGTACCTCGGCCAGTCCTCGGGCAACATTGCGCAATGGATTCGCGGCGTGCCCGTGATTGGCCCGGCATTCGGGCGCTATCTGGTGCGCCGGGCCGAACGCGCGCACACCAAGGACGACAAGGCCGCCGCACCGGATCTCGCTACCGCGCTGGTGATTCATCTGCTTTCGCGCTGGCGCTATCACAAGTTCCGGCGGGTGCTGGTGCTGAGTCGTCGTGGCGTGAGGGTGATCACCGATCGTTATCCGCAAGCCGAGGTGCCGGGCTTTTACTTCGATGGCCCGGGGCTGGTTGCTGCCGGTTCCACCAGCCGGTGCGTGCGCTGGCTGGCGGCGCGCGAGCTGCGCCTTTACCAGCGCATGGCCAGCCATGTGCCGGCGTTGCTGATCCGGCTCAATATCGACGCCGAAACCGCCCATGCGCGCAAACCCGACCACAAACGCGCGATGTTGCACGACAAGGTGACGGTAATCCCGACCCTGCACTTCAACGGTGCGCGGATTCTCGACCTCGACGGTCGCGATCCGTATCCGCAGGTTTTGCAGGCGGCGCTGGATGCCGCTATTGCCGCCGCATGACACCCGCGACGCGCACAGACGCCACATCCTGGCTTGAGGCGAACCATGGCCTGCAGAAACTCTGGATTGAGCAGAGTGTCCTTGACGGTATTGCTGTAATAATGTGACATGCGCATGACGCACGTATTAAACTGCGTCGTCGCTGCCCGTCCATTGCTTGCCGAGTGCCTGATGCCTGAAATCGCCGCCCCCGCCCGCGCACGCCACGCGCCACTTGCCGGCGTGGTTGCCGTGGTCGGATGCGATGGCACCGGCAAATCGACCTTGACCGCCGACCTGCTGGCCAACCTGCGCAGCAGGGGCCCGGCCGAACGCCGCTACATGGGCCTGGTGTCGGGTGAAATGGGCGACAAGATCAAGCACATGCCGATCGTCGGCGTGCGCCTGGAGCGTTACCTCGCCGCCAAGGCGCGGCGCGCACAGGATATGAAAAAGAAGTTGCCGGGCACCGTCACCGCGATCGTGATGTACCTGCTTTCGCTATGGCGCGTCGCGCAACTGCGGCGGGTGATGCGGCTATCGCAGAACGGCGTGCGGGTGATCGCCGATCGCTACCCGCAAGCGGAAATTCCGGGTTTCAATTATGACGGCCCCGGCCTCACCGCCGATCGCACCACCAACTGGTTGGTCCGCAAGCTCGCCGCACGCGAGCTCAGGCTGTACCAGTGGATGTCCGAACAAAAACCCGCCCTGATCATCCGCCTCAACATCGACGCTGATACCGCATTCGCGCGCAAGCCCGACCACCACCTGTCGGAATTGCGCGACAAGATCGAGGTGATGCCGCGCATTCGCTACAACGGCGCCAACGTGCGTGACATCGATGCCCGGCTACCGTATCCACAAGTGCTCGAAGCGGCATTGCAGGCGATCGACGCGGCCATTCTGGTGCCGCGCGCGAGCTGAGGTTTTGCGCACCGCCAGCGACCGCCGTGTTGCGGGTCGCCATCGGTGATGGCGATGGCGGGCAGACGTGGGTGTTGTGAACCGGGACGCGATAAAACCGGGACCCGGGACCCGGAAAAGCGAAAGTTCGCAAGCTTGTGGTCCCGAGGTCCCGAGGTCCCGGCTTTACCGCCGACGCTTGCGCACGATCAGCGCTGAGGTGTCCGCGTCGCCATGACCGGCTTCGGTGAGGGCGGTGTAGTCGGCCAGTGCCAGGTCGATCACCGCGCTACTGGTGCCGGCAGCGTGCGCCATGCCTTGCACGATGCGCAGGTCCTTGAGCAGGTGTGCGCACTTGAAGCCGGGCACGAACGCATCGCGCAGCATGCTGGCGCCGCGCTTGTCGAGAAACCAGTTGCCGGCGGCACCGGCGGCCAGCGTTGGCAGCAACCGCTCCGGATCGAGGCCAAGGCGTTCACCCAGCGCCAGGCCCTCGCACACCGCTTCGTTGATGCCGGCGACCAGCACCTGATTCACCGCCTTGCTCGCCTGGCCGGCGCCGCTATCACCCATCAGGGTGATGCGCGCGGCATAACAGTCCAGCGCCGCACGTACCGTATCGAGATCGGCTTGCGTACCGCCCACCATCACCGACAGCTTGCCGTTGCGCGCGCCTTCCACCCCGCCGGAAACCGGCGCATCGAGAAAGCCGATGCCGTGCGCGGCGAGTTGTTCGGCCGCAGCATGTGCGGTGTCTACCGATACGGTGGAATGATCGGCCACGATGGCACCCACGCGCAACACCGGCGCCAGCGCCGCCACGTTCTGCAACACGTCGGCATCGGCCGAAACACACAGCACCACCAGATCGCAATCGGCGAAGTCGGCGGCCTCGCTGGCAGCACGCACCCCCAGCGCAGCCGCCAACTGCTCGGCCTTGCCGTGGCTGCGGTTGCCGACCACGCGCAACAAACCGTGGCGATGCAGATGCCGCGCCATCGGCTCGCCCATTGCACCGAGTCCGATCAATCCGACGTTCATGTGGTACTCCTCTGGTTGGCGCAGCGATTGCGTTACCAACGATGACTGAGTAATGGTGGCGGGATTTTACAAGCTGCAACCATTGAAATTTCAGGGCAACGATTTCGAGCGCGCGGCCGGATAGCTTCTCGGCAACCGCAGGCCGGCGCCGAACTCGCACGGCCATGTACCTCAAACACCGGCGCCTTCCCGCTGCGATTGCCGGCGATGCTTGCCGTGCTTTCCGGCGCGTGGTTGCACCCGGCCCGCGCATCCGTGCGCTACAGAACGGCTATTCCGTTTCATCCCCGCGCATCATGGTGCGCGGTTCAAACGCCAAAGGCGTGGAACCGCCATCAAATCCGATAACTGCTTGCTGCTTCCTTTGCGCCTTTTGCGTCCTTTGCGGACAGAAAGCTTTTCCCGTGGTCCCGTGGTCCCGTGGTCTTACCCCTGCGCCTCATCGGCGAGATAGGTGTAGCCGGTCAATCCGGCTTCCAGCTGATCGCCGACGTTGGCAGCTTGCTCCGGCGTAAGTGGCGCGGCGACAATCAGCGCCTGATACCGTGCACGCAGCATGGCCAGGTCGTAACCCACGTAATCGAGCATCACATCCGAGGTGTCGCCCAAGCGTGAACGACTCAACGTGAAGCCTTCGCCGTGCAAGCGCACGTTCACCGCCGAGGTATCGCCAAACAGGTTGTGGATATCGCCCAAGGTGTCCTGATAGGCACCGACCATGAACACGCCGATGCGATAACTTTCGCCCGCCAGCGGCGTGTGCAAGGCCAGCGAGGTGTCGAGCGATTGCTCATCGACATAGGTATCGATGCGACCATCGGAGTCGCAGGTCAGGTCGGCAATCACGCCGCGCCGCTCGGGCTGTTGGTGCAGGCGCGCGATTGGCATGATCGGAAATACCTGGTCGATGGCCCAGACATCGGGCACCGATTCGAACACCGAAAAATTGACGAAGTATTTATCGACCAGCCGTTGGTTCAGCTCGTCGAGCACCACGCGGTGACTGCGTTCCTCGCCGGTGAGCCGAGCGCGTACAGCGTGGGCGATGGCGTAGAACAGATCGTCGATGCGTGCGCGCTGGGCGAGATCGATCTGGCCCAGTGCGTAAGACGCCTGGCCTTCGGCAAGGTGATGCTGCGCTTCGTGAAACAGCTCCAGCGGCGGGCGTTGGTCTAGCGCTTGATACAACTCGCGCAGGTGCCGGATCACCGCCGGCTCGCCCGGCTGCAACGCCGGCACGGCGCCTTCCGGCGCACGCTCCACTTCGCTGACATTGGCCACCAGCACTGCATGATGCGCGGTCAGTGCGCGTCCGGACTCGGTCAACACCATCGGCGGCGGCAGGCCGTGCTCGGCACAGGCATCGGCCAGCGGCTGCACGATGTTGGCAGCATACTGGTGCAGACCGTAGTTGATCGAACAATCGCTGCGCGAACGCGTGCCCTCGTAGTCAACACCCAGGCCGCCGCCGACATCCATGTAACGCACTTGACAACCAAGCTTGCTGACTTCCACCAGGTAGCGCGTCGCTTCGCGCATGCCGTTGGCGATATCGCGCACGTTGGATATCTGCGAGCCCATGTGAAAATGCAGCAACTCCAGACAATGCAGCAACCCGGCCGCCTTGAGTTGCTCGACCAGATCCAGCAACTGCCTTGGCGACAGCCCGAACTTGGCGTTGTCGCCGCCGGAGTTCTGCCATTTGCCGGCGCCCAACGATGCCAGCCGCATGCGCACACCGAGCCCGGGCGACACCCCGAGCTCGCGTGCCGCAGCGATCACATGCGCCAGTTCCGAGGGTTTTTCGATGACGATCCAGGTGCGCAGTCCGAGCAGACGGCCGATCAACGCCAGGCGGATGTATTCGCGGTCCTTGTAGCCATTGCAGATCACCAGCGCGCCCGGCCGCGACAGCGCCAACACCGCCATCAGCTCGGGCTTGGAGCCGGCTTCCAGCCCGAACCCGTCGCTGCCCTGCGCCGCCAACTCGCCGGCCACGCCGAAATGCTGATTCACCTTGATCGGGTAGATCGCGCTGTAGCCGCCGTGGTATTCGCGCTCGGCCATGGCCTGCGCAAAAGCGTGCTGCAAGGCACTCAGGCGATTGCCCAGAATGTCGGAAAAACGCAGCAGCAAGGGCAATTTGAGGCCATCATCCAAAGCGCGTGCAACGACCTCGGGCAGGGCGATGGCCGGGCCGCCTGCGCCGTGTGGCTGCACCGTCACTCGCCCCTTGGCATCGATGTCGAAATAACCCTCGCCCCAATGGGCGATGGCATAGGTGCGACGGGCGCGGTCGATGGACCAGGGCATTGCTGTCTCCGCTTGGACGTTGAACCGCAGGGAACGCACATTGTACCGTCGCGCTGGCCCCGTTCCGCTACAATCACCCGTTCACCCGTCGCCGAAGCCAACGCCCATGAACGCGCCCACCACTACCTGGTTCCATGAAGACTTCGCCACGACCGGTTCCTCGGTGGGCTTTCGCATCGTCGGCAAGCTCGACGAGGTGCAATCGCGATTCCAGAAGATCGAGATTTATCAGACCACCGATTGGGGCAACCTGATGCTGATCGATGGCGCGATCATGCTGACCAGCCGCGACAACTTCCTGTATCACGAGATGATGTCGCATCCGGCGCTGTTCACCCACTCCAACCCAAAGCGGGTGGTGATCATTGGCGGTGGCGACTGCGGCACCCTGCGCGAAGTACTCAAGCACAAGGAAGTGGAACACGTCACCCAGGTCGATATCGACGAACAGGTAACGCGCATGGCCGAGAAGTATTTTCCCGAGCTGTGCGATGGCAACGCCGACCCGCGCGCCGAGCTGCTGTTCGACGATGGCATCGCCTACATGCAAAACGCCGAGGCCGATAGTCTGGACGTGGTGATCGTCGATTCCACCGATCCGGTTGGACCGGCCGAAGGCCTGTTCAACCAGGCGTTCTACCATAGCTGCCTGAACGCGCTGCGCCCCGGCGGCCTGCTGGTGCAGCAAAGCGAATCACCGCTGGCGCAGATCGCGCTGATTCGCGCCATGCGCAGCGCAATGAAGGATGCCGGCTTCCAGTCGCTGCGCACCATCAGCTTTCCGCAACCGTGTTACCCAACCGGCTGGTGGAGCTGCACCATGGCGCGCAAACAGGGCGAATTGAATGTTTTCCGTGAACGCGGTGCCGCCAGCAAAACCTTCGCCACCCGCTATTACACGCTCGATACTCACCGCGCCGCGATCAGCCTGCCGCCGTTCGTGCTCGACGCGCTGGAGCAAAAGTAGCGCGGCAGCATCGCCGCCGCGCGCCGAGGCACCCGACTACAGCGCGTCGCCGTCCAGTTCACCGGTGCGGATGCGCACCACCCGTTCCAGCGCGTACACGAAAATCTTGCCGTCGCCGATCTTGCCGGTGTTGCCGGCCTGCATGATCGCCTCGACCACGCGCTCTACCTGATCGCTGGTAACCGCCACTTCCAGCTTGATCTTGGGTAGAAAATCGACCACGTATTCGGCCCCGCGATACAACTCGGTATGGCCCTTCTGACGACCGAAGCCCTTGACCTCGGTGACGGTGATGCCGGTAACACCCACTTCGGACAGTGCTTCGCGGACATCGTCCAGCTTGAACGGCTTGATGATCGCTGTGATCATTTTCATGCGTATTCTCCTAATGCCATGGCGCAAGCATAGCGCGGCCGCACCTGTCGGCCGCGCCCGTGCTCACAGGTTGTAACCGCGTTCGTCGTGCAGGCTCAGATCGAGGCCTTCGGTCTCGCTTTCGGCGTCCACCCGCAACGGGCTGAACCGCGCAATCGCGCGCAACGACAGCCACGCTACCAGTGCGCTCCAAACGATCGTCACGCTAATCGCGGCCGCCTGCGCCAGCACCTGCTGGCCCATGCTGACGCCCTCGGCCAGACCAACGCCACCCAGCGCAGCGTCGGCAAACACGCCGGTCAGCAGGGCGCCAACGATGCCGCCAACACCATGGACACCGAACACATCCAGTGAATCGTCGTAACCCAGACGCCGTTTGAGCCGGGCAGCGGCCAAGAAGCACAGCACGCCACTGAGTGCGCCGATGGCAATGGCAGCGAGCGGCCCAACACTGCCGGCGGCCGGTGTGATCGCCACCAGGCCGGCAACCGCGCCGGTGGCGATACCCAGCACCGAAGCCTTGCCGTGCAGCCGCCATTCGATCGTCATCCACGCCAACGCGGCGGCGGCGGTGGCAACTTGGGTAACCAGCAATGCCATCGCGGCACTGGCATTGGCAGCCAACGCCGAGCCGGCGTTGAAACCGAACCATCCGACCCACAGCAGGCTGGCACCGATCACGGTGTAGCCCAGGTTATGCGGCGGCATCGGTTGCTGCGGCCAGCCGCGGCGCGCACCCACCACCAGGCAGGCTACCAGCCCGGCAACACCGGCGTTGATATGCACCACCGTGCCACCGGCAAAATCCAGCACACCCCAGTCCCAGAACAGGCCGCCCGGCCCCGCCCAGGTCATGTGTGCCACCGGCAGATAGGCAAAGGTGAACCACAGCGCGACAAACGCAAGTAGCGGGCCAAAGCGCATGCGTTCGGCAAAGGCGCCGACGATCAGGGCCGGGGTAATGGCGGCAAAGGTGAGCTGGAAGGCAATGAACAACGATTCGGGGATGGTGCCGGTGAGGGCATCGCGGCTGACCCCGACCAGGCCGAGCTTGGCCAGACCGCCGATCACCGTGGCCAGACCAAACTCGTCTGCGACCATGCCGGTGGTGTCGAACGCCAGGCTGTAGCCATAACCCACCCAAAGCAGGCTGATGAGCGCGGTAATGGCGAAACACTGCATCAGAACCGAGAGGATATTTTTGCTACGCACCAATCCGCCATAGAACAGAGCGAGACCGGGAATGATCATCATCAGAACCAACGCAGTAGCCACCAAAAGCCAGGCGGTATCGCCCGAATCAGCTTGCTGCGCCTGCGCCTGCGCCATCGGCGAGACGAGCGCCAGCAGGCTGACAGCGGCCAGGGTGAATCGACGTAGTGCAGGTGAACATCGCATAGTGGCTTCCCCAGAAGGTATACGTGCTGCACTGCAACACGATCGCATCGGTTGCTTGCTCGACCTCTTCATGACTATATTGGGCGGCTACATCAGGCATCGTGTGCCGTTTCGGCATGCGGGGGGGGTAAGCATTTTCTTACCGCACAATGCGCCGTTTTCTGACTGTGCGGATGTTGTGCGGCGGCGATAATGATTCCTCATCAGGGAGACCACGCCATGATTGACCTCAAATCCATCGACGACCTTGCGCGCAAACTCAGCGAAATGGTGCCGCCCGATCTCAAGAACGCGCGCAGCGATCTGCAGCAGCATTTCCGTGCCACCTTGCAATCGGGGCTGAGCAAGCTGGATCTGGTCACCCGCGAGGAGTTTGACGTGCAGCGGGCGGTGCTGCTGCGCACCCGCGAAAAACTCGACCTGCTCGAACGTGTGGTCGCCGTGCTCGAATCGCGGGTCGATGCGCTGACCGGCCGCAGCCACTAGGCTGTCACCATGAGCCTGGCGCTGGTGCATAGCCGCGCCCGCGTCGGCATCGACGCACCACCGGTGCGGGTGGAGGTGCACCTCGCTGGCGGCCTGCCCGGCATGTCGATCGTCGGCCTGCCTGAAGCGGCGGTGCGCGAAAGCAAGGATCGCGTGCGCGCCGCCATCCAATGCGCGCAGCTTGAGTTCCCCAATCGCCGCATCACCGTCAACCTGGCACCGGCCGATCTGCCCAAGGAGGGCGGTCGTTTCGATCTGCCAATCGCGCTGGGCATTCTTGCCGCCAGCGGGCAAATCCCGGGCGAGGCGCTGGCGCGCACCGAATGCCTCGGCGAATTGGCCCTGACCGGCGAATTGCGTGCGGTCGATGGCGCCGTGCCTGCCGCTTTGGCGGCGCGCGCAGCCGGCCACTCGCTGATCCTGCCGCCCACCAGTGCCGCCGAAGCGGCCCTGGTCGATGGCATTGAAGTGCGTGTTGCGCGTACCCTGCTGGAAGCCTGCGCGCACCTCAGCGGTGTCCGTGCGCTGCCGCTGGCGCGTGCCCCTGAAGCTGCGCCCGCTTCTTCCGGCAGCAATGACCTCGCCGACGTGCGCGGCCAGGCATTGGCTCGGCGCGCGCTGGAAATTGCCGCCGCCGGCAACCACCACCTGCTGCTGATCGGCCCACCCGGTTGCGGCAAGACCATGCTCGCCTCGCGCCTTGCCGGCGTGCTGCCGCCGGCCGAAGATGCCGAAGCATTGGAAGTGGCCGCCATCGCTTCGGTCAGTGGCCGCCCATTCGACCCCGCACGCTGGCGCGAGCGCCCGTTCCGCTCGCCGCATCACACCGCCAGTGCGGTGGCGTTGGTCGGCGGCGGTGCCGAACCGCGTCCCGGCGAAATCAGCCTGGCCCATCGCGGCGTACTGTTTCTCGATGAATTGCCCGAATGGGATCGGCGCGCGCTGGAGGTGCTGCGCGAACCGCTGGAATCGGGCACCGTCACCATTTCGCGCGCGGCGCGCCAGGCCGAGTTTCCAGCGCGGTTTTTGCTGGTCGCGGCAATGAACCCCTGCCCCTGCGGCTGGGCCGGCGATCCCTCGGGGCGCTGCCATTGCAGCAGCGAACACATTGCCCGTTACCGCGCCAAGCTGTCCGGCCCGTTGCTGGACCGCATCGATCTGCACGTTGAAGTGCCGCGCCCCGCGCACAGCGAACTGCGCCCGGATGCCGCGCGCGGCGAAACCACCGCGCAGGTGCGCGCGCGCGTCATCGCTGCACGCGCAATTCAGCTCAACCGCGCCGGCAAGCCCAATGCCGCGCTCAGCCAACGCGAAACCGAACGCCATTGCCGGCTCACGGACGCCGACCAACGCCTGCTCGAACGCGCGCTCGACGCCCTGCAACTGTCGGCCCGCGCCATGCAACGCATCCTGCGCATGGCGCGTACCATCGCCGACCTGGCCGGTAGCGTCGACATCGACACCAGCCATCTCAGCGAAGCGATCGGCTACCGCCGTCTGGATCGCGGCCACGCCGCCAGCCTGGGCAACGCCTGAATCGCAGTCATCGTGCGCAACGACGCCATCGCGTCGCGCCACCACCGCGTGTCACCCGCGCTCGCTATGATGGAGCGCATGGAGTACCTGCAAACCAGCAACCTCACTCTGCTCGCCGGCGCCGCGCTGGTGTTGATCGGTGTCGCGTCGAGCTTGCTGGCACGCCGCTTTGGTGCGCCGTTGCTGTTGATTTTTCTGATCCTTGGCATGCTGCTCGGGGTCGATGGCCCGGGCGGGATCCGCTTTCACGATTATCGCGCAACCTACCTGCTCGGTTCACTGGCGCTGGCGATCATCCTGTTCGATGGCGGCCTGCGTACGCGCATTGCAGAGACGCGCGGCGCGCTGCTGCCTGCGAGTTTGCTGGCCAGCATCGGGGTGTTGATCACCGCCGGTTTGACCGGGGTGGCAGCGATGGCGCTGTTCGACTTCAACACCAGCCAGGGCATGCTGCTCGGTGCGATCGTGGCGTCCACCGATGCGGCGGCGGTGTTCTTCCTGCTGCGCGCCGGTGGCTTGCATTTGAACCGTCGGGTCGGTGCCACGCTGGAGCTGGAATCCGGCGGCAACGATCCGGTGGCGGTGTTCTTGACCCTGTTGCTGACCAGTTGGCTGGCGCTGGATGGCGCCGACACCAGCACCTCGTTGCTGCGCGCCTTGCTGTTGCAGGTAGGGTTTGGCTTGGCAGTGGGCGCCGGTGGCGGCATGCTGATTGCGCTGGCGCTCAACCGCCTCACCCTGCCCTCGGGGCTGCACCCGCTGCTGGCACTGGCTGGTGCCATCGCGGTGTTTGCATTGACCAACCTGCTTGGCGGCAGCGGCTTCCTCGCCGCCTATCTGGCCGGCCTGGTGGTAGGCAATCGGCCACTGCGCGCCTATGCCAACGTGCTGGCAGTGAACGATGCCGCAACCTGGCTCGGGCAGGGCGTTATGTTTTTGCTGCTGGGCGTGCTGGTTGGCCCGCGCAGCCTGCTCGCTGTGTTGTGGCCAGCGCTGGCGATTGCCGGCTTTTTGATGCTGGTGGCGCGCCCGGTTGCGGTGGCACTGTGCCTGGCGCCATTTCACTATCGCCTGCGCGAAATCGGATTCATCTCCTGGGTCGGTCTGCGTGGCGCGGTGGGCATCTTTCTGGCATCGATTCCGATGCTGGCGCAATTGCCCAACGCACTGGTGTACTTCAACGTCGCCTTCGTGGTGGTGTGCGCATCGCTGTTGATACAGGGCTGGACTCTGCGCCCGGCGGCGAAACTGTTTCGCGTCGCCCTGCCGCGCCACGACCCGCCACTGCTGCGCACCGAAATCGACCTGCCCGGACAGCTCGAGTACGAGATGGTTGGCTACCGGGTGGCCGAGGGCAGCGCCATTTTGCGCGGCGCGCGGCCGCCGGCCTGGGCGCGACCGGCCATGGTGGTGCGCGCTGCAAGCATCGAGCTGCCCGATCAGGCCGGTGCGCTGCAAGCTGGCGATTACGCTTACTATCTGGCGCCGCCGGGCCGGGTGTACCGGCTCGATTGGCTGTTTGCCGCCGGCCAGGATGCCGCCGAAGCCGAGCGCGAGATGTTCGGTGCCTTCGCGCTGGCCGGTGATGTGCCGCTGGGTGAACTCGCCGAGTTTTATGGCCTGCCGATTCCGACCCGCCATCATGGCAGCACCGCGGCGCAATTGTTCGACAAGCGCTTTGATGGCAATCCGCAGATCGGCGACCGCCTGACACTCGGCGAAGCGATGCTGATCGTCCGTCAATTGCATGAAGAGCGCGTCAGTCAGATCGGTCTGAAGTTTGTCGGGGTCGGCAGCCGCGTGTTCGGCGCCGATGCCGGTGCGCACTTCAAGCCCGGCCCCATGCAACGCTTGCGCACACGCTTGCGCCGACATTAGCCACGTGCGGCGGGCAGGCCGCCTATAATGCAGCCCCCGCCAACCGGTACCGCCGATGACCTTGGGACTGCTGTTAGCCGCGCTGTTGGCGCTTGGTCTGGCCTGCCAATGGCTGGCGTGGCGGCTGAAACTGCCGGCGATTCTGTTTTTGCTACTCGCCGGCCTGCTGCTCGGGCCGGCCAGCGGCCTGCTCGATCCCGACGCGCTTCTCGGCGAACTGCTGTTTCCATTGGTTTCGCTTGGCGTGGCGATCATCCTGTTCGAAGGCAGCCTGACCCTGCGACTGCACGAGATCCGCGGCCTCGGGCCATCGATCCTGCGGCTGGTCAGCATTGGCGTGCTGATCACCCTGCTCGGCCTGGCCTGGGTGGTGCATGCCGTCACCGATCTGTCTTGGCCGCTGTCGCTACTGTTTGGCGCGTTGTGCAGTGTCACCGGCCCCACCGTGATCGTGCCGATGCTGCGCTCGGTACGCCCGAACGAACGCATCGCCAACGTGCTGCGCTGGGAAAGCATCGTCATCGATCCGATCGGCGCACTGCTGGCAGTTCTGGTGTTTGAAGCGCTCGCGCTGGGCCATGGCCAACAGGGCGTGGCCCTGTTCGTGTGGACCGTGGCGCTTGGCAGTGGCATCGGCTTCGGCGCCGCCTTTGCCCTGGCCTACGTCCTGCGCCACCACCTGTTGCCCGAGTACCTGCACAACTACGCCACACTGGCGCTGGTGTTGTTGAGTTTCAGCCTGTCCAACGTGTTCGCGGAAGAATCCGGGCTGCTCGCCGTTACCGTGATGGGCATGACCCTGGCCAACCTGCGTGGCCTGCATATGGAAGACATCCTCGACTTCAAGGAAAATCTTTCCACACTGGTTATCTCGATGCTGTTCATCGTGCTGGCGGCGCGACTGCACTGGCCCAGCCCGCAAGTGTTCGGCGCTGGTCTGCTGGTGCTCACCGCCGCGATCGTGGTGATAAGGCCGCTGGCCGTGCTGGTATCGACACTGGGCAGCTCGCTGCAATGGCGCGAGCGTGCGCTGATTGCCTGGATCGCGCCGCGCGGCATCGTCGCTGCCTCGGTCTCGGCGCTGTTTGCGCTGAAACTCGAAGCGCGCGGAATCGCCGACGCGCACGTACTGGTCACCCTCACGTTTTTGATGATCATCGGTACCGTGGTGATCCAGAGCGCAACCGCCCGCCGGCTGGCGCTGCGTCTGGGTGTGGCCGACCCCGAGCCGCGTGGGGTACTGATCGTCGGCAGCTCGTTGGTGGCGCGCAGCCTCGCCGAAGCGCTGCACAAGCTCGGTTTTTCGCCTTTGCTCGCCGATGACTCCTGGCCCGACATCCGTGCCGCACGGATGGCCGGGCTACGCACCTTCTTCGGCAACCCGGTATCCGAGCACGCCGATCGCCGCCTGGATCTGATCGGCATGGGTTGGTTGCTGGCGCTTTCGACCCGCGTGGAAACCAACACCCTGGCCTGTGTCCGCTACCAACCCGAGTTTGGCCGCGATCACGTCTATCGCTTGCGTGTGTTTGCCCCCGGTGAAGCGCCAAAGCAGGCGCAATCCAACGTATTGCAGGCCCCGGCCCTGTTTGGCGATGCTGTCACCCATGCCGAAATGGAACGCCGGATGGGTGCTGGCTGGACCGTGAAAATCACCCGCCTCAGCAGCGCCTTCGGCTGGGTCGCTTTCACCGCGCGCTGCCCACGCACGCCACTGCTGCTGTTTGCCGTCAACGAACGCGGTCATCTGCGTTTTGAAACCGAGCACCTGGCATTGCAGCCCAGGGCCGGCTGGACTGCCTGTGTACTGGCGCCGCCGGACAGCAACGGCAAGGCACCCTGATCACTACAGTGCGCGTTGCATGCGCAACGCCGCCGCACCGTCATCGTAATAGCCTGGCCGCTCATCAACCACGCAATACCCGGCGCGCTGGTACAACGCAATCGCAGCATGGTTGTCGATGCGCACTTCCAGGCGCATCCACCGGCGGCCACGCACACGCGCGGCGTGCTCGGCATCGCTCAGCAAGCGAGCGCCGATACCCTGGCCGCGCGCGCTGGCTGCCACAATCAACGAATACAGCCGCGCGCAATCGCTGGCCGCACGAAAAAACAGCAGGCTGGCGCCGAGCACCAGTCCACCGCGCTGCGCAACCTGCACGCGCGCGCTGGCGCTGTGCAGGTGCCGGCGAAATTGCCGTTGCGACATCCGGTCGCCGGGAAACTGCGCCTCCAGCGCGAGCAATGCCGGCAGGTCGTCGCCGCGTGCGGGTCGCAACGTGATGTCGTTATGGGGCATCGTACGAAGTCGGGATGGGTTTCACATCGGCATCCTTGGGTCGGGACTCGGGACTTGGGACTTGCGAAGAGCGTAAAGCTGATGGTCCGCAAAGGACGCAAAAAACGCAAAAGTGAGTGCCAAGAACATTCAGGTGTGGATGGCGGTTCCACCGCTACGCGGTGCCCCGGGTTTCGACCCGTTGGGCCTCTACCCGGGCTACCACGGCACATTGCGACATGTCGGTGGGATGAAACAGAAAAGCGGAGCTATAGCGCAAGGATGCACGGGCCAAGTGCGACAACGCGCGGTAAAGCACGCCGAGCATCGCAGCCGAATGCGGGAGCAAGGCACCATTATTCGACCGAGCGAGCCGCGTAGCGGCGAAGTGAAGGCGTAGCGAGCAAAGCGAGCGGGGTCGCGCAGCGACCGAAGGCATGGATGCCCGAGTTGGTGCCGGCCCGCATTCGGCGAGAAGCGCAGGCAATCGGTGCGGCAGGAGCCGCACCGACGTGCGACCCGGCGCAAGGCGTTTTCGGCCCTCTCCGCCCTGAAAAGGGCCTCGCCGGCCG
>PFJA01000238.1:3576-18457 GCA_002782905.1 Lysobacterales bacterium CG_4_10_14_3_um_filter_64_11 | reverse complement strand
TGGGGTCGATGGCTTGCTGCTGGTGGATTTGCCGCCGGAAGAGGCGCACGAGGCAAGGGTGTTGTTCAACCAGCACGGCCTGGCGCTGGTGTTGCTGGCGGCGCCGACGACTTCCGCCGAGCGCCTTGCGCGGATCGCCCGCGAAGCACAGGGCTATTTGTATTACGTCAGTTTTGCTGGTGTTACCGGTGCCGACAGCCTGCGGCCGAGCGAGGTCGCCGAGCGTGTTGCCAGCCTGCGGCAGATGGCCTCGGTGCCGGTGGTGGTTGGTTTCGGCGTCAAGGATGCCGCCAGTGCCGCGGCGTTGGCGCCACTTGCCGATGGCGTGGTGGTGGGCAGTGCGCTGGTGAGCGCGTTGGACAAAGCCGGTGGTGCCGGCGCGGCAACCGCTGCAACCGCATTTCTGGCGCCGCTGCGTGCCGCGCTTGATGCCTGATTGACGAGCCGCCGATTTTTCCCGACTTGCGTGGATCAGCTAAACTGTCTTTTTCGACCGACCCGAACCGTATCGCCCATGAGCTGGTTGAACAAATTGAGGCCGGCACGGATCCGCACCGACGGCGGCAACAAGCGCTCGATCCCGGAGGGTTTGTGGGACAAGTGCGACGGCTGTGGCGCGGTACTTTACCGCCCCGAGGTGGAGCGCAACCTGTATGTGTGCCCCAAGTGCAGCCACCACATGCCGATATTGGCGCGTGATCGGCTGGCATTGTTTCTCGACGAGGGCGAGCTGCAGGAAATCGGTGCCGAGCTGGGACCAACCGATGTGCTGCATTTTCGCGACAGCAAAAAATACGTGGATCGCATCAAGGCTTCGCAAAAAGCGGTGGGTGAGAGCGATGCCCTGATCGCGGTGCGTGGCCAGCTCAAGGGCATGCCGCTGGTGGCGGTAGCGTTTGAGTTTCGCTTCATGGGTGGCTCGATGGGCTCGGTGGTGGGCGAGCGATTTGCCCTCGCCGCCGAGGCGGCACTGGCGGCCCGCTGTGGCTTGGTGTGCTTCTCCGCCACCGGTGGCGCGCGGATGCAGGAAGGTTTGTTCTCGCTGATGCAGATGGCCAAGACCTCGGCGGCGCTGGGCCGGCTGCGTGCTGCGGGCCTGCCCTATGTTTCGGTGCTGACGCACCCCACCACCGGCGGGGTTTCAGCCAGCTTGGGCATGCTGGGCGACATCAATGTTGCCGAGCCAAAAGCGTTGATTGGTTTTGCCGGGCCGCGGGTGATCGAGCAAACCGTGCGGGAAACCCTGCCCGAGGGTTTTCAGCGATCCGAGTTTCTGGTTGAGCACGGCGCGATCGATCTGATCATCGATCGCCGCGAGATGCGCGAGCGACTGGCGGCGCTGATGGCCTTGTTGTTGCGCCAGCCGCGTCCCGCAGCGGATGTGGCGGGCGAAAGCGCATGACCGCTCGCCGTTATTTCGGTACCGATGGCATCCGTGGCCGTGTCGGCGAAGGCCCGATCTCGGCTGACTTTGTGCTCAAGCTGGGCTGGGCACTGGGCCGGGTACTGGCTGGCGGCACCTCGCGCCGGCCCAGCGTGGTGATCGGCAAGGACACCCGCATTTCCGGCTACATGTTTGAATCGGCGCTGGAAGCCGGGCTGGTCGCGTCCGGCACCGATGTGATGCTGCTCGGGCCGATGCCAACACCCGCCGTTGCCTGGCTGGCGCGCACGCTGCGTGCCGATGCCGGCGTGGTCATTTCGGCTTCACACAACCCACATTACGACAACGGCATCAAGTTTTTTTCCGGCCGCGGCGAAAAGCTGGACGACGCCACCGAACTGGCGATTGAAGCCGCCCTCGACCAGGCATTCCTCACCCAGCCATCGGAAAGTCTGGGCAAGGCAACCCGGGTGCGCGATGCGGCCGCGCGTTACATCGAGTTCTGCAAATCCACGGTGCCGCCCGAGCTGTCGCTCAAGGGCCTGCGTATCGCCTTGGATTGCGCACATGGCGCCAATTATCAGGTCGGCCCGGCGGTGTTTGCCGAGCTCGGCGCGCAGGTGATCACCCTTGGCGCCGCACCCGATGGCGTGAACATCAACAATGGTGTGGGCTCCACGCACATGCAGGCGGTGACTGCCGCGGTGCGTGAGCATGCTTGCGATCTGGGCATCGCCTTCGATGGCGATGGCGATCGGGTGCAGATGATCAGCGCGGAAGGCCGGCTGTGCGATGGCGACGACCTGCTCTATATTCTGGCCAGCGACTGGCACAGCAGCGGCCGTCTGCGTGGCCCGGTGGTTGGTACCGCGATGAGCAATTATGGCCTTGAACACGCGCTCGCTGGCCGCGAGATCGGCTTCATGCGCGCGCGGGTGGGCGATCGCTACGTGCACCAGTTGCTGATCGAGCACAGCGGCGTGCTGGGCGGCGAGACCTCGGGCCATCTGTTGTGCCTCGACCGTGCCAGTACCGGCGATGCCATCGTCAGCGCACTGCAAGTGCTCGCCGTGCTGATCCGCAACCAGACATCGCTACGCCAGGCCTGCGCGGGTTTCGACAAATTGCCGCAGGTGACCCGCAATGTGCGTTGCGATGCACAGGCGGTTGCCAACGCAGCGGTACAGGCCGAGCTGGCCGCGGTACAGGCGCTGCTCGCCGGTCGGGGGCGCGCGTTTTTGCGCCCGTCGGGCACCGAGCCGGTGGTGCGGGTAACGGTGGAAAGTGCCGACCCGGTGTTGGTGGAAACCCTGGTCGGTCGCCTCGCCGCCGCGGTTAGCGATGCGGCTGCCGTGGCGTCACCCTGATGACGAGCGATACATGGCTGCCAGTCATGATCCTGGCCTGACACGGTTGCATCGTGGTCGGGCTGCTACCTGCGACGCACTAGCCGGTGCTCGCCTATCCATTCCGGTTGCCGATTCGGCCGGAATTCCCGTTTCATCCTTGCAAGGAAATATCATGCAGATTGCTGAGCGTTGCGTTGCCTCATTCCACTACACCCTTACCGATGACGAGGGCGCGGTCATCGATTCATCCGACGGGCGTGAGCCGCTGGCCTATCTGCACGGTGCCGGCAATATCGTTCCGGGTCTGGAGCGCGCATTGGCGGGGCGTGCCGTTGGCGACCGTTTCAGTGTCGATGTGGTGCCGGAAGAAGGCTACGGGGTGCGCCACGAGGGCTTGATTCAGGTGGTGCCGCGCTCGGCGTTTCAAGGCGTCGATACCCTGGAAGTGGGGATGCAGTTTCAGGCCAGCAGCAACCAGGGCCCGATGTCGGTCGTGATTTCGGCGATTGCTGGCGATGCGGTGACGGTTGACGGCAATCATCCGCTGGCTGGCCAGACCTTGCATTTTGCGGTGGAAATCACTGAGGTGCGTGCGGCCACCGACGAGGAAACCGAACACGGTCATGTGCATGGTGCGCACGGGCACGAGCACTGATTGATCGCTGCTGTGCAGCGATCTTTAGCGCGCGGCGACACGGTGGTCAATCGCGTTGTCGCGCGCCTTGCTGGCGGGCACGCAAGGCTTGAGAAATTCCGTCGCCGATGGGTTATTGTGCGCTGGCGTGATCGCGCCGCCGGTGCGATCGCTGCTTGCCCAGGAGAATGATCATGACGGTGTGCCCCGTTGCCATTGCAGTCGGTTGCCGGCGTTGCCCGGCGTTTTCGTTTTGTCCCGCCACCCGTTTGCTGGGCGATCAGGCGAAGGCACAAGCGCCGGCCGCGACCGCGCGCAAGAAAAAGCCAGCCGCAGGCAACACCAAGTCCTGATGCGCTGGCATTCTTGCGCATGGCGTGGGCCGCACGCCAATCACGTGGCGAGCGCGCGATGAGCTGGATCGAGTCCGTCGCGCCCGCACAGGCCAGCGGTCGCCTGAAAACCCAGTACGATCGACTGCTCAGTGGCGGTGGTCAGCTCGACAACATCATTACCGTGCATGGTCTGCGCCCGCACACGCTGGAAGGCCATCTCGCGCTGTATCGTGCGGCCCTGCATCACAGCGCCAACACACTGCCCAAGGCCTACCTGGAAGCGGTAGGGGTGTGGGTGAGCGCGCTCAACGGCTGCACCTATTGCGTGGCGCATCATCGCGCCGGCCTGCTTCGTGAAGCCGCAGATGTGGCCACCGGCGAAGCGATGCTGGCGGCGCTTGAGGGTGCTGTTCCGGGTTCGCCATTCACCGTCAGCGAGCAGGCGGGCTTGGCCTATGCCGGCAAACTGGCGCTGACGCCGGTCGCGGTTACCGCTGCGGATATCGAAGCGATGCGCTTGGCCGGGCTCGACGATGGCCAGATCCTGGAAATCAACCAGGTCACCGGCTATTTTTGTTACGCCAACCGGGTGGTGCTGGGGCTGGGCGTCACCCTTGACGGCGAAGCGCTGGGCCACGCGCACGGCTGAGCGGCGCGGCATCGGGATATTTGGGCCTCGGGGAAAAGCGAAGGCTATCGGTTCGCAAAGGACGCAAAGAAACCCGGGTCGGAGTGAAAGAAACCCGGGTCGGAGTGGACTTTCGAGTGGACTTTCTCGGGGAGCGAAACGAAACCCGGGTTTCGACCCGCGTTTCGGACCCGCGTTTCGGCCTTGGAGTTGTGTGCCGACCGCAGGCCGGTGGAAGCTTCGACTTCGATCCGATGCGCACCCATCGGCGCAACACAACAGCTACGAGCGAGAGGTTCACGAAGTGTGCAGCGAAACAGTCCGTTGCGCGGTTTGAACCGAAATCCAGACTTGGCGGTTTTCCTTTGCGTCCTTTGCGGACCAATAGCTCCATAAGCTTTTCCCGGGTTCCTGGCCCCGGCACCACAGCGCATCGCGATTGCCGCGCGGATTTGCGACAATGGCGGTTTTCGCCAAACCAGCGCCCGTGGCCAGATCCCGAAAAGTTCCGCAACGCGAGTTCACTGCCGAGGTCACCGGGCTGAGCCATGAGGGGCGCGGCGTGGCGCGGGTGGATGGCAAGGTGGTGTTCATCAGCGGCGCACTGCCGGGTGAAAGCGTGCTCGCTCAGCTCACCGGCCGCAACCGGCACTTCGACGAAGCTCAGACGGTGCAGGTGCTTGTCGCCTCGCCACACCGGGTAACCCCGCGCTGCGCCCATTTCGGGCAGTGCTCGGGCTGTGTGTTGCAGCACCTGGATGAATCGCGGCAGATCGAACTCAAGCAAACCGTGCTGCTGGAAAACCTGCAACGCATCGGCCATGTTGCGCCGGAGCGGGTGTTGCCGCCATTGCGCGATGCCGCCTGGGGCTATCGCCGCAAGGGGCGGTTCTCGGTGCGTTACGTGGAAAAAAAGGGCAAGACCCTGGTCGGTTTTCGCGAGGTCGATCCGCGCTTTGTGGCAGATATTGGCCATTGCGATACCGTGCTGCCGGCGATCGGCGAGCGCATCACGGCGATTGCGGCGGTGGTCGATTCGCTCGATGGCAAGCGTGGCATTCCGCAGATCGAGTTCATCGCTGGCGATGCGGCGGTAGCGTTGGTGTTTCGTCATCTGCAACCGCTGTCGCCAGCCGATTGCGAGCGGCTCACCGCATTTGCCCAGGAAACCGGTTTGGCGGTGCTGCTGCAACCCGGTGGGCCGAACACGGTGCAGCCGCTGTGGCCACAGCAATTGGAATTGTCGTTTGCCATCCCCGATGCCAATGTCAGATTGCAATTCCAGCCGCTGGATTTCATCCAGGTCAATGCCGGCCTGAATCAACGCATGATCGCCAGCGCCGCGGAGTTGCTGCAACCGGCTGCCGCCGATCGCATCCTCGATCTGTTCTGCGGTCTTGGCAACTTCACCCTGCCGCTGGCGCGCCGTGCCGGCCATGTGGTGGGGGTGGAAGGTGAAGCCGGGCTGGTGGCGCGGGCGCGCGAGAACGCGCAGCGCAATGGCATCGGCAATGCCGAGTTTTTCGCCGCCGACCTTGCCGGCGATTTGGCCGGCGAACCGTGGTTGCGCGAAGGCTTCAACAAGCTGCTGCTCGATCCGCCGCGGGCCGGTGCGGCGCAGGTGCTGGAACAACTGCCGCTCAAGGGGATCACCCGAATTGTCTACGTCAGTTGCCATCCCGCCTCGCTGGCGCGTGATGCCGGGTTTCTGGTCAACGCGCGTGGCTACACACTCAAGGCCGCCGGGGTGATGGACATGTTCCCGCACACCGCGCATGTGGAAAGCATTGCATTGTTTGAGAGGGCGGCTGATGGGCATTGAAATCGAGCGCAAGTTTCTGCTGGCCGATGACGGTTGGCGCGCACAGGTGCAGCGCTCGGTGGCTATGGCGCAGGGCTATATCAACGACATGCAGGCATTGCGCCAGGGTCGCCAGCACGCGTCGGTGCGGGTGCGCATTGCCGGCGCCGAGGCCTTCCTCAACCTCAAGTCGCGCGAGTTGGGCCATACCCGTCAGGAGTTCGATTACCCGATCCCGCTCGCTGATGCGCGGGCGCTGCTGGCCTTGTGCGTGGGTGGGCGTATCGAAAAAACCCGGCATTACGTGGCGGTTGACGGGCACGTGTTCGAGATCGATGAGTTCTTCGGCGACAACGCCGGCCTGATCGTGGCCGAACTGGAACTGCACCACGCCGATGACCCGTATCCACGGCCATCGTGGCTTGGCGCCGAGGTGACCGACGCTTTGCGCTATTACAATCTGGCGCTTGCCGAGCGCCCGTTTGTGCAGTGGAACGAGCAGGAGAAAGGCGGATGCTGATCATCGGCATATCCGGTCACGCGCTGAGTGCCGCCGAGCGTGAATGCTTGCGCGACCCCTGCGTTGCCGGGGTGATCTTGTTTGCCCGCAATTTCGCCTCGCGCGAGCAGGTGAGCGCGTTGTGCAACGAAGTCCGCGATGCAGTGTCACGGCCGCTGCTGATTTGTGTCGACCAGGAGGGCGGGCCGGTGCAGCGCTTTCGGGCGGGCTTCAGCGCGTTGCCGGCACTCGCCACCTTCGGCAAACACTACGCCAGCGACCCACAGGCTGCACTGGCGTTGGCGCATGAACATGCGTGGCTGATGGCGAGCGAGATTCGCGCCTGCGGTCTGGATCTGAGCTTTGCGCCGGTAGTCGACCTTGGGCGCGGCAATCGTGCCATTGGCGAGCGCGCCTTTGCGGCCGAGCCCGAGGTGGTTGCGGCATTCACCCGCGCCTACGTCGCCGGCATGCACGCGGCCGGTATGCCGGCCACGCTCAAGCATTTCCCGGGCCATGGCTCGGTGCTGGAAGACACCCATGTCGATGCTGCGCTCGATCCGCGTCCGCTGGTGCAACTGCGTGGCGAGGATTTGCTGCCGTTCGCTGCCGGGATCGCCGCCGGTGCCGACGCGGTGATGATGGCGCATGTCAGCTATCCGGCCGTGGATGCACAGGCCGCCGGCTATTCATCGCACTGGATCAATACGATTTTGCGTGCGCAAATGGGCTTTCGCGGCGTGGTGTTCAGCGACGACATCGGCATGGCGGCAGCCGAGTCGGCCGGCGGCGTGAAAGCGCGCATCGGCGCGCATCTGGATGCCGGTTGCGATCTGGTGCTGGTATGCGCGCCGGCGCTGGTGGAAGATGCACTGGCGGCGATGGCGGCGCGGCCGCTGAGCAATACCGCTGCGATCAGCGCGTTGCTGGGTCGCGGTGCCTGTGGTTGGGACCAATTGCTGGCGACGCCACGCCGCAGCGAAGCCGAACGCGCGCTGTCTGCGTTTGAGTCTACCTTGATCTGATGGAGTTGACGTGAACCAACACCCCTTGTCCGAAGCCCTGGCCAACAGCGATCTGATCCATGACCGCGCGGCACTGGAAACCGCCATCGCGCGCATGGCGCTGGCGATCCGCACGGATTACCACGAGCAGCCACCGGTTTTTCTGACGGTGATGAATGGCGGCATGTTCTTTGGTGCGCTGCTGGCGCTGCAACTGGATTTCGATATTGCCTTTGATTACCTGCACGCCACCCGCTACCGCGGCCAGACCGATGGCGGCACCCTGACGTGGCTGCGGCGGCCGCGCATCGATCTCAGCGGCAAACGGGTGTTGCTGGTCGATGACATTCTCGATGAAGGCCCCACCCTGGATGAAGTGCGGCGCTGGTGCCTGGATCAGGGCGCCGCCGAAGTGTGCATTGCGGTACTCGCCTGGAAGCGTCATGGCCGTGGCTTGCCCAGCATGGTGCCCGATTACTGGGGCCTGGAAGTGCCCGATCGTTATGTGTTCGGCTTCGGCATGGATTACTACGAGCAGGGCCGCAACCTGCCGGCCATTTACGCACTGCGCGACTGAACATGACAACGCCGCGATTCGATGACCTCGCCCTTGCCGTGTTCGGCGGCACCGGGGTGTATGCGCTGGAAGCGCTGCGCGAGGCGCGCGAATTGCGCATCGATACCCCGTACGGCGAGCCCTCGGCGCCGATTCGCATTGGGCTGATGGGTGGCGCGCGGGTGGCATTTCTTGCTCGTCACGGCGAAGGGCACCACCTGCCACCGCACCGCATCAATTACCGCGCCAATGTCTGGGCCTTGCACGCGATCGGCGCGCAGCGCGTGCTGGCGATCAATGCGGTCGGCGGCATCAGCGCGCACTACGGCCCGGCCATGCTCGGCGTGCCCGAGCAGTTGATCGATTATAGTTGGGGCCGCGTTGGCACCTTCTGCGAGGAAGCCGATACGCCGGTGCAGCATGTCGATATGGGCGCGCCGTATACCCCGGCATTGCGCGCGCAGTTGTTGGCCGCCGCGCAGCAGGCTGGTGTCGACGTGGTCGATGACGGTTGCTATGGCGTCACCCAGGGGCCGCGTCTGGAAACCAATGCCGAGATCGCCCGCATGCGCCGCGATGGCTGCGATCTGGTCGGCATGACCGGCATGCCCGAAGCCGCACTCGCCCGTGAGCTTGATCTGCACTACGCCTGCCTGGCGCTGGTTGCCAACTGGGCTGCTGGCTGCGACCCGCAGCCGCACGCAATCACCATGGATGAAGTGCACGCCAATCTGGATCAGGCGTCGCGGCATTTGCCGGCAGTCATCGCCGCGCTTGCACGTGCCTGAGTGTTGGGTCACGCGCAGGGGGCTCCCTCCCACAGCAGAGCTTCGTTTTTTGTAGGAGTACCCTGCGAGCGACCCTATTCTTCCAGCCGGGGTGCACGCGGGTCGCCCACAGGGTGGCTCCGACAAAGGCAGAGACCCGTTTTTTTGTTTTGGCAGCCGGCCTGCCGGCGAACAACATGGTGAAAGCTTCGCGCGCAGGCGCGCTCCCACAGGTGATGTGGTGCCGCTGTGGGCGATGCTCGGCGGCCCGCGATCGCGCACAATGGCCTGTCTGCATGCAAGGAGCCGGCAATGATCGCGCTAGAACCGTTCCAGACCCACACGGTTGAGAATCAACCCGAGCCATTTGCGCCAGATAACCTCTATACCCGCGACCTGGCGTTGTGCGAAGCGGTGGCGCGCGACGGCGCGGCCTGGGCCGAACCGGCACTGGTCGCCTATGGCGCAGTCATGGCCCGCGAGGGGCTCGATTTGGGCGTGGATGCCAATCGCTTTCGGCCGCAGTTGCGCAGCCATGATCGCTACGGCCATCGCGTCGATGAGATCGAGTATCACCCCGCCTATCATCGCCTGATGCAGCTCGGCGTTGAGCATGGCGTGCATGCGTTTGCCTGGCGTGACCCGCAGCCCGGCGCGCAGGTTGCGCGTGCGGTGCTGTCGTACCTGCACCACCAGGCCGAGCAGGGCACCAGTTGCCCGCTGACCATGAGTTACGCCGCCTATCCGGTGCTGGCCAAGGCCAGTGGCATCGACCCGCAATGGCTGAGCAAGGCCAGCGCCGCACATTACGACCCGCGCAATCGGCCGATGGCGGAAAAAATGGGCGTCACCTTCGGCATGGGCATGACCGAGAAGCAGGGCGGCTCGGATGTGCGCACCAACAGCACCCGCGCCAGCGTCGCCAGTGACGGCAGCTACACGCTGATCGGCCACAAGTGGTTCATGTCGGCGCCGATGTCGGATGCGTTTCTGGTGCTGGCACAAGCAGCGGGTGGGCTGACTTGCTTGCTGTTGCCGCGTTGGCGGCCCGATGGCAGCGCCAATGCGCTGCGCATCATGCGGCTCAAGGACAAGCTCGGCAATTGGTCGAACGCGTCGAGCGAAGTCGAGTTCTGCAACGCCTTCGCGCATCGCATCGGCGACGAGGGCAGGGGCGTTGCCACCATCCTTGAAATGGTGGCGCTGACACGGCTGGAATGTTTGATCGGTTCGGCAGCGGAAATGCGCATGGCGCTGACCCAGGCGGCGCACCACGCGCGCCAGCGGCAGGCGTTCGGCAAGCATTTGATCGATCAGCCGCTGATGCGCAATGTGTTGGCCGATCTGGCGCTGGAATCGGAAGCGGCGATGGTGCTGGCGATGCGGGTGGCGCGCGCCGTTGATGGCGGTGGCCGCGAGCCACGCGAAGCGGCGTTCGCGCGGCTGGCAACGGCGGTCGGCAAATACTGGGTGTGCAAACGCGCACCGGCGTTCGTCAACGAAGCACAGGAATGCCTCGGTGGTGCCGGCTATGTCGAGGGGGCGATGCTGGCGCGGCTGTATCGCGAAGCGCCGCTCAATTCGATCTGGGAAGGCTGCGGCAATATCCAGTGCCTGGATGTGCTGCGGACACTGGCGCGCGAACCCGAAGCGCGTGCGGCGCTGCTGGATGAACTGGCGGCTGTCGCCGGTGATAACGACGCGCTCGATGCCGAGGCCGCCGCGCTGGCGGCGTTGTTGGCGCGTCCGGGTGAACTTGAACCGATTGCGCGGGCACTGGTCGAGCGGATCGCCATCGCCGTACAGGCCGCAACCCTGCTGCGCGCCCGTTCGCCGCTGGCGGTGGCGTTCTGCGCCAGCCGGCTCGCTGCTGGCCGGCGGCAGGCGTTCGGCACCCTGGCCGCGGGGTTCGATTGGCAAGCGATCGCCGCCCGTCTGCCCTGAGCACGCGCCGCACACTCAGCCGATGGCGTTGCTGCCCATGACGCTATTGCGGCCCGCCTTCTTGGCGGCCGTCAAGGCGTGGTCTGCGAATGTCAGCGCCCGATCCAACGGTTCCGGTGCATGCGGGTCGATCAGGTGCACGCCGATGCTGACCGAGATCGTCATCGCCATGCCCTGACACACCAGCGGGCTGGCGGCAAACTGCTGGCGCAGGTGCTCACCGATGGCGCACAGGTCATTCCAGTCGATGCACGGCGACAGGATGACGAACTCCTCGCCGCTGAATCGCGCAACCACGCAGCGCTCGTCGTGCAACGTGGTTTTGATGCGCATGGCCACTTCGCGCAGGCACTCATCGCCGGCGAGGTGGCCGTAGCTATCGTTGATCGACTTGAAGTGATCCACGTCGACAATCAGGATGCCGAGATGCTGCTGGTCGTACTGTACTTGCTTGAGCATGCACTCGTAGCTTTCACTGACATGGCTGCGGTTGTAGGCGCCGGTCAGTGGGTCGTGACGGTTGAGTTGACGCAGGCGTGCATTGGCGTCGGCGAGTTGCTCCAGCGCGCTTTGCAATTCGCCGGTGCGTTCGGCGACGCGCTGCTCCAACTGGTTCCGCGCGGACTGGATGATGCGCTCGTTTTCGCTGCGCAAGGCAACGTAGCGGTAGGCCAGCGCAAACGACAAACCCAGCATTTCGAACGTCGAACCGATCTGGATGCCGTATTCGGTGAGCAGGGTTTTTGGCAGCACGCCAAACGACACCATCGCATATGCCACCGAACCCAACAGCAGGATCGACCACGACAGCAGGAACAGCCGTGCGGCCCGGTAACCGTGGCGGGTGGCATAGATGCCTTCGATCAGGATGAAAACCACGCCCGGAAACACCAGCGCGGTACCGATCAACACAGCGGTGCGGTAAGGCAACGCCAGCGCGGCGATGGCGAGCACCGCGTACAACGCCAGAAAACCTTGCGCGACGCGATCGCCGATCGGCCAGATGCGACGCAAGTCGAGAAAACGCCGCGCGAACTGCTGCATCGCCAGTTGTGCGAGGGCGATGGCCATGGGCACCGACTGGTTGGCCAGCCACGGGGATTGCGGCCACAGCCATTCGAACGCAAGGCCGTAGATACAGGCGCTGATCAACCCGATTCCGGTCAGATGCAGCACATACCACAGGTGATTGGCATCGCGCAGCGATAGCCACAGGATCAGGTTGTACAGCAGCAGGCCCAGCAGGATGCCGTAGTAAATGCCGAGGCCCAGTTGCGTGCGGTGCGCCATTTCGGCAAACGCGGTGGGTGAATAGATCATCAGCGGCAACTGGATCGAGCTGCGGCTCTGCGCCCGCAACAGCAGGTCGACATCCTCGCCGTTGCCGATGTCGACCCAGAAATTGGGATGGCGGTAGCGTACCGCGCGTGCGGCAAAGCTGAGAGTGTCTCCCGACACCTGGTGCTCGATCCGGCCATCGGGGTAGCGCAGGTACAAATCGAGGGAGTCGATCAACGCATAAGACAACACCAGCAGCCAGCGTTGATCGGCACCGCTGCGATTGAGCACACTGCTGTGCAGCCAGAATGCACCATCATGAAAACCGAACGCGGGGCCGTTTGCCGGCAGTGGCCGAAAACTGCCGGCATCGACCCGCTCGAACATGGCCTCGGCGCTTTGATCGGCGTGTTCGTCGAGTAGCCAGGTCGAGTCGTCGCGCAGATCGATTTTCGTAGTGGCCTGATCGATGTGGGTTTGCGTCGACCACGCCGGGGCGCTAACCGATAAAGCCAACGCCAATGCGGCAACGCACCATCGCGCAACCGGTTCGACACGCTTTAGATCCATCCGAATCCCCCAACCCCTCGACGCAAACATTACCCTGAATGCCAGCGTCGCGCCACGTTGGGGCCGCTTGCCCCAGTGTGCCGATGTACTTTTCGTCCGCTCGCGCTCAGTAGTGCGGTTTATCAATACAAGACCTGACCCCGGCGTGCTCACATAGCCCATCTGGGGGTCCCATGCTGTTCTTCCTGCTTTTAGTTGCATCATTTCTGCTGGTTGGCGCCGCAATATTTCAGTGGCTGTGGAATATCACGATGCCGGAGACCTTCGATTTACCGTACTTGCGCTACTGGGTCGCCTTTCGTCTGCTTCTCATCGCCGGATTTCTTACGTCTGGCAGTTTCGTACACCTCAAAGTCCCCTGACGGCGCGCTGACCACGTGGCGAGTCGCGCGTTCGCTCGGCGTCTGCACGTGCTTCGGCCAGTGGCCGACCCAAGAGAGAAAATGGCAGCCTTGGGCAGCCCTGGAGGGCAGCCCTGGACACCCATATTCTCAAGCGAACCAATCCGAAACCGACGCGAGCCTGACCTTGCCCGCTGCGGAGTTACTTCCAGTCGAGATTAAGCTTGCGATGCGCGGCGGCACAGTCGCGCAAATACAAGTTGATCAGGCTCTGATACGGAATGCCCACTTCCTCGGAGACCTCCTTGAAGTAGGCAATCGACGACTCATCAAGCCGGATTGTCACGGGCCGCTTCAACTTTGCGGCATATGGATTCTTTCGTGCTTTGGAGAAATCGTATTCTTTGCGCATGATTGCACCGTTACGAGTACTGCAACGATTCCGCTGCTGTTGCCTTCCTGGCTGAGATGAGCCGGATCGTATTGTTCCGGTCGCGATAACAGTGACAGACGACGAGCAGGCGGAGCGATCTGCTCAGTCCAAGCAGAATGAAGCGATCTTCTGCGTGAGAGTGATCTGGATCATCAATGAGTTTGGCGCGTTCATCTGCGAAGACCGACGTTGCCTCATCGAAGGTGATGCCGTGCTTCTTGGCGTTGGCCTCGGCTTTTTGCGAATCCCATTCAAAGCAGAGCGTATTCACGTCGCACAGCGTACGTACAACATATGGCCAAGTCAAGGTTGTCGCGCGGCAGCCTATGAGCGCGCCAATGCTTGTGGGACACGCTCACCCGCGGCCTCGAATGCGGCCAGCGCACGTACCTGCTCATCCAGCACGCCTCGAGTGGTGCATTGACCATGCGCGTCGGGTCGTGTTAACGTAACAGCGCGTTATTACATTGGTGCGTGATGAAAAAGCGTTCGATCAAACCTGCGACTGGCGACAACCGGGCCCTGAACGGGCTGGTGCAAGCCTTGCTGGCGCTGGAAAGCCCGGCCCAAATGCGCGCGTTCCTGGTCGATCTGTGCACGCCGGCCGAATTGCAGGCGCTGGCCGATCGCTGGCGGGTGGTGCCATTGCTGATCGAGGGCGTCGCCTACCGCGATATCCATGAGCGCACCGCGGTCAGCGTCACCACCATCGGACGTATCGCCCGCTGCCTTGATAGTGGCAGCGGCGGCTATCGCCATGCACTGAATCAACTCGCGCAGCGCGCCACTACGGCGCGTTGAATCGTCTTTCCGAACCTGCTGGAACCGCCATGAAATCGCGCGAGCGTTTGCGAATTGCCATTCAAAAGTCCGGGCGCCTGTCGGCACCGGCACGTGACCTGCTGGAACGCGCCGGCCTCGCATTTCGCGAAAGCCGCGATCGGCTGTTCTGTTTTGGCGAGTCGTTGCCGATCGATCTGTTGCTGGTGCGTGATGACGACATTCCCGGCCTGATTGCCGAAGGGGTCTGCGATCTCGGGGTGGTCGGCAACAATGTGCTGGAGGAGCAGGCGGTGGCGCGCGAACAACAGGCGTTGCCGGCTGCCTATCAGGCCATTCGTCAGCTCGGCTTTGGCGGTTGTCGGTTGTCGCTGGCGGTGCCGCAGGAGTGGCCATGGAATGGGCCGGGCGATTTGGCCGGCAAGCGGGTCGCTACCAGCTATCCGCAATTGCTGGGGCGTTGGTTGCGCCAGAACGCGGTGGATGCGCAGGTGGTGGAATTGTCCGGGTCGGTGGAAATCGCGCCGCGCCTGGGCAAGGCCGACGCGATCTGCGATCTGGTGTCCAGCGGCGCTACC
>PFJA01000238.1:0-3516 GCA_002782905.1 Lysobacterales bacterium CG_4_10_14_3_um_filter_64_11 | reverse complement strand
GCGCCGGTCGAACCATTCGAAGATGCCCGCAGCGAGCTGGCGGCGCTGTTGTTGCGCCGGCTCGACGGCGTACTCAGCGTGCGCGACAGCAAGCTGGTGATGTTTCAAGCAGCGCGCTCGGCGTTGCCGGAACTGCTGACACTGCTGCCCGACGCCGAGGCACCGACGGTGCTGAGCCTGGATGGCGCGCTGTCCGAGGTGGCGTTGCAGGCGGTGTGTCGCACGGCGCTGACCTGGCAACGGCTGGAAGACCTCAAACGCGCCGGTGCGCGTGGTGTGCTGGTGCTGCCGGTGGAGCGGATGCTGGCATGAAACGCATCGACTGGAACACCCTTGACGAAGCGGGGCGCGGTGCGGCTTTGCAGCGGCCAACGCTGGGCATTGCCGAGAGCGTGCGCGAGGGCGTGCAGCGCATCATCGCGCAGGTGTGCGCGGACGGCGATTTTGCACTCAAGGCATTGACGCGGCGCTTTGATGGGGTGGAACTCGATCGTCTGCGCGTCAGTGCCGACGAGTTCACCACCGCGGCGGCGCTGATCGACGACGCCCTCAAACAGGCATTGCTTGAAGCGCAGCAGAGCATCGTGGCCTGGCACCGTGCCGGCATGAGCGCTGAGTTCGAGATCGATACCGCGCCCGGCGTGCGTTGTGGCCGCGTGCTCCGGCCGATTGCGCGGGTCGGTTTGTACGTGCCCGCCGGCAGTGCGCCGCTGCCGTCCACCGCGTTGATGTTGGGTGTGCCGGCAATGCTGGCCGGTTGTGCCGAGGTGGTGTTGTGCTCGCCGCCGCGCGCTGATGGTTCGCTCGATCCGGCGGTGCTGTACGCCGCGCAATTGTGCGGCATCGACACCGTGTTCAAGCTCGGCGGTGCGCAGGCGATTGCCGCGATGGCGATCGGCACCGCCAGCGTGCCGCGCTGCGACAAGTTGTTCGGCCCCGGCAACACCTGGGTAACCGCCGCCAAACAGGCAGTCAGCAGCGCCGAGAATGGCCCGGCGATCGACATGCCGGCAGGGCCATCGGAAGTTCTGGTGATCGCCGATGCCGGTGCCAACCCGGCATTCGTTGCCGCCGACCTGCTGTCGCAGGCTGAGCACGGCCCGGATTCGCAGGTGCTGCTGCTCAGCGACAGCGCGGCGTTGCTCGATGCAGTGGTGGTGGAACTGGAACGGCAACTGGCATTGCTGCCGCGCGCGCAGATCGCCGCACAAGCGCTGGCGCATGCGCGCCTGATCGCGGTGCGGTCGCTGGCTGAGGCGTTCGCGATCAGCAACCGCTACGCACCCGAGCATCTGATTCTGGCGCTGCGCGAGCCGCGCGCGGGGCTCGATCAGGTGCTCAGCGCCGGCTCGGTGTTTCTCGGCGACTATGCGCCGGAGGCATTGGGCGACTATTGCAGTGGCACCAACCATGTGTTGCCAACCGGTGGCGCGGCGCGCGCCTACAGTGGTGTCAGTGTGGCCAGTTTCCAGAAGAGCATCAGCGTGCAGGCGGTGAGTGCCGATGGCATTGCCGCCATCGGCCCGTGCGCGCTGCGCATTGCCGAGGCGGAGGGGTTGCACGCGCACGCGCAGGCGGTGCGTTTGCGCATCGATTCCGGGAGCGGCCGATGAGCAACCTGCTCGATTTGTTGCGACCGGATCTGCGCGGATTCGCTGGTTATTCCTCGGCGCGGCGCAGCGGCACGCTGCCGGCCAACGTGTGGCTCAATGCCAACGAAAACCCGTGGCCCAACCCGGCCGATCCCGATGCCCACTGCCGGCGTTATCCCGAGCCGCAGCCCGCAGCGTTGCGCACCGCGCTGGCGCAATTGTACGGCGTCAGCGCCGAGCAACTGCTGATTGGCCGCGGCAGCGACGAGGCCATTGACCTGTTGGTGCGCGCGCTGTGTCGGCCTGGGGTGGATGCGGTGATCGCTACGCCACCGGTGTTCGGCATGTACGCGGTATGCGCGCGGCTGCAGAACGCGCCATTGATCGAGGTGCCATTGCGCGATGGCGAGGCCGGCTTCAGCACCGACATGGCTGCGATTACCGAAGCGGCGCTGCGCGGCAAGGCGCGGCTGGTGTTTGTCTGTTCGCCGGCCAATCCCACCGGGCAGGGCGTGCCGCTGGACGCCATCGCCGCGCTGGCAAACGCTGTTGGCGGGCAGGCGGTGGTGGTGGTTGATGAGGCCTATGGCGAGTTCAACGCGCAGCCTTCGGCGAGCACACTGCTGGCAGCGCACCGTAATGTTGCGGTGTTGCGCACGCTGTCCAAGGCGCATGCGCTGGCGGCGGCACGCATCGGTTGCTTGATCGCCGATCCGGTACTGATCGCCGTGCTGCGCAATTGTCAGGCACCGTATCCGCTGCCAACGCCGTGCGTCGACGTGGCGCTGGCGGCGCTAACGCCGGCCGCGTTGGCGATCACCCGTGCCCGCGTGGCTGAGTTGATCGCCGAGCGCGAACGCTTGCACGGTGCGCTTGGCGCATGTCCCGGCGTGCGCCGGGTATATCCCTCGCAGGGCAACTATCTGCTGGCGCGCTTTGCCGATGCCGAAGCGGCATTGGCGCGGCTGCTGGCGGCCGGCATCATGGTGCGCGACATGCGTGCGCAGCCGCAGTTGGGCGATGCGTTGCGCATCAGCATCGGCAGCCCGGCAGAAAACGATCAGGTGCTCGCCGCACTGGGTGCCTCGATTGCCGCCGGAGCCCGCGCATGATCCGCATTGCATTCCTCGACCGCGACGGCGTGTTGATTGAAGAGCCAGCCGACTTCCAGATCGACAGTTTCGCCAAGTTGCGGCTGGTCGAAGGGGTGATCCCGGCGCTGCTGCGCATCCGCGATGCCGGCTACCAATTCGTGATGGTGAGCAACCAGGATGGTCTGGGCACGGCCAGTTTTCCGCGCGCGGATTTCGACGGCCCGCAGGCGCTGTTGCTGCAAATCCTCGCCTCTCAGGGCATCGTGTTCCGTGAGGTTTTGATCGACCCGCATTGTGAACACGACAATGCGCCGACCCGCAAACCCGGCATTGGCATGCTGCTGCATTACCTGCGCGATCGCGCTATCGATCTGGCCGCCAGCGTGGTGATCGGCGATCGCGAAACCGATATGCAACTGGCGCAAAACCTTGGCTGCCGTGGTCTGCGTCTGGCACCGGGCCATCTGGATTGGCCGCAGATTGCGCATCTGCTCGCCGATGCGCCGCGCGTTGCCAAGGTGCAGCGAACCACCCGTGAAACCGACATTCGCGTCATGATCGATCTCGATCGTGTTGCCGAGCCGCAGGTACACACCGGCATCGGCTTCTTCGATCACATGCTCGAACAACTCGGCAAGCATGGCGGTTTTGCGCTGGAGCTGCGCTGTGCCGGCGATCTGCATATCGATGAGCATCACACCGTCGAGGACAGCGCGTTGGCGTTGGGCGAGGCGCTACGCAAGGCGCTAGCCGACAAACGCGGCATCGCGCGCTATGGCCAGGCCGATGCCGATAACGCGCGGGTAGAACTGCGGCTGCCGATGGATGAA
>PFJA01000044.1 GCA_002782905.1 Lysobacterales bacterium CG_4_10_14_3_um_filter_64_11 | reverse complement strand
CTGGACCTACGGCGCGGTGCTGGTCATGCACACCGTATCCACCTTGGCGGCGTGGAAGATGTACCTTGCGCCGTTTGCCCCCGGTCCGAATCTACTGTTCTTTGCAGCCTGGCCGATGCTGGCGGCGTGCATTGCGCTGTTCCTGCTGCGCGATCACGACACGCTGTTCTCGCCCGGTTCGCGGCGATGACCCCGGGGCAGGCGCGGGGTCAGGCGCTGAGCCGTGCTTTCACCTGCGCCGAAACCTGGCCCATGTCGGCACGACCGGCCAGCCGGGGCTTGAGCGCACCGATTACCTTGCCCATGTCCTGCGGGCCGCTGGCGCCGGTCTGGGCGATCGCCGCGCTGATTGCGGCGGCCACTTCCTCGGCGCTCAACTGCGCCGGCAGATAGCCCTGAATCACTTCGACCTCAAAACGCTCAACGCTGGCGAGGTCGTCACGGCCGGCACTGTGGTACTGGCTGATCGAGTCGCGCCGTTGCTTGAGCATTTTTTCGAGCGCGGCCAACACCTGCGCGTCGTCCAGGGTGATGCGCTCATCAACCTCACGCTGCTTGATCGCGGCGTTGATCAGACGGATCACGCCAAGACGGGTCTTGTCGCCACTTTTCATGGCGGTTTTCATGTCGTCATTTAGTTGCTGTTTGAGTGACATGGCTGGGCCTCCGGCGGCGGCAACAACGGTGAAATGTCAAAACGCAAAGAGCCGGCAGCGCCAAGGCACGGCCGGCTCTGCAAGGGCGCTGCGCCGCAACTTAGTACAGGCGCTGACGCTTGGTCACGTCGCGGCCAACACGACGCAGGTGGCGCTTCACCGCAGCGGCGGCCTTGCGCTTGCGCTCTTGCGTGGGCTTCTCATAGAACTCGCGCTTGCGGGTTTCGGCCAGCACACCGGCTTTTTCACAGGTGCGCTTGAAGCGGCGCAGGGCAAACTCGAAGGGCTCGTTCTCGCGGACTTTGACGTTCGGCATAAGGGTTCTCGTTGATACGGTTACCGCCCGAAGCTACGGGCGAGCCGGTTATGATACGCCGATGACACCTGAACTGGCAACTGCAAACCGTGGCAAACGCCCCGTGCGGGTGCTCGGCATCGAAACCTCCTGCGATGAAACCGGGGTGGCGATCCACGACAGCGCGCGCGGCCTGCTGGCGCAGGCGTTGTACAGCCAGATCGCACTGCACGCGCAATATGGCGGCGTGGTGCCGGAACTGGCCAGCCGCGATCATGTGCGCAAGCTGCTGCCGCTGATCCGGCAGACCCTGGTCGAAGCCGGATTGACACTGGGCGAAATCGATGGCGTGGCCTACACCGCCGGGCCGGGCCTGGTCGGCGCGTTGCTGGTCGGCGCCGCCACCGGTCGCGCGCTGGCCTGGGCGCTGGATGTGCCGGCGATTGGCGTGCACCACATGGAAGGCCATCTGCTGGCGCCACTGCTCGACCCCGATCCGCCGGCACCGCCGTTCGTGGCATTGCTGGTGTCCGGCGGGCACACGCAACTGGTGGATGTGCAGGGTATTGGCGATTATCGCCTGCTCGGCGAAACCCTCGACGATGCCGCTGGCGAGGCGTTTGACAAGACCGCCAAGCTGATGGGCCTGCCCTATCCGGGTGGCCCGCAACTGGCGGCGCTGGCCGAACGTGGGCGGCCCAGCGTGTTCACGTTTTCGCGGCCGATGACCGATCGCCCCGGCCTGGATTTCAGCTTTTCCGGGCTCAAGACGCAGGTGATGCTGGCGTTCGAGCGCAGTGATCGCAGCGAACAGACCTGCGCCGACATCGCCCATGCCTTTCAGGACGCGGTGGCCGACACGCTGGCGATCAAATGCGCGCGCGCGCTCAAGCAAGGCAATGCCCGCACCCTGGTGGTGGCCGGCGGGGTTGGCGCCAATCGCTGCCTGCGTGCGCGCCTGTTGGCGATGGGTGAGCGCCTGCGTGTGCGCGTGTGTTTTCCACCACCGGAACTGTGTACCGACAATGGCGCGATGATTGCGTTCGCTGGCGCCTTGCGCCTGGCTGCCGGCGAACGCGAGCCGTTGGCCATCACGGTGCAGCCACGCTGGGATATGGCACAGTTGGCCGCCGTTGCCACCGTGCCACGCTGAGTTCAGTCGATGGAAGAGTGCTGTGGATGAGATTTTTATTGAGGGCCTGCGCGTCGATTGTCTGATCGGAGTTTACGATCACGAACGCGATGCGCCACAGCCGTTGCAGTTTGATCTGCGTCTGCGTTTTGATGCCGATGCGCGGGCCGCCAGCGATGCGCTCGATGACACCATCGATTACGCCAGTGTGGTCGATGCGTTACGCAGCGTTGTGTCGACGCGCAGCGATCAGTTGCTGGAAACGCTCGCAGCGGCTTGCTGCCGGTTTTTGGCGGACCGATTTCGGCCATCGCGCATCGAGTTGCAGATCAACAAGCCGCAGGCCGCGCACGCGCTCGGTTGCGAACGGGTCGGAGTTCGGCTGCGCCGCGATTATCCGCGCCAGCAGCAGTGGCTGTTGCTGCTGGGCTCGAATCGGGCCAGTGATCAGAGCGTGCAGCAGGCGATCGCCGCGCTGGGGCAGATCGGCACTGTGCAATTGCTGGGTACGATCGAACACCTGCCACCGAATCAGGGCAACGGCCCGTGGTATTACAACGCCTTGCTGAGCGTGCGCACGGGCTTGTCGGCGGCGGCATTGGTTGCCGCCTCGCAGCGGATCGAGCAGGCGTTGGGGCGTGATCGCAGCACCCCGGATAGCGTGGCCATCGACATCGATGTGCTTGCGCGGTATGCGCGGCGGTGGGTTGCCGATGCGCACGCGCAGACCAGCGGCAAGCTGGAGCAGCGTTCGACGATCAAGCTGCTGGCTGACAATGCGATCCGTGTGGAACAGATGCGTACGGACTGATTTGCCGGGTTCAGGCCGCTTCCAGCACCCGCGTCAGACATCGTCTAACACAGCAAGGCGTGCGCCGAGGTGTAGCGCCACCTGCGTGCCCGTTGCGACGTTCATAGTGCCAGCAGGCGGCCGCCATCAACGCGCAGGATCGTGCCGGTGCTGTAGCGGGCGTCAAGCAGCAAAAAACGCACCGCCACCGCCACGTCGTGGGCGCTGCCGACCCGCCGCAACGCGGTGCCGGATTCGACCTGTTGCACGGTTTCGGCCCGCTGCGGGTTGTCGGCCCACAATACCGTGCCCGGCGCGACGGCATTGACCCGAATCTCCGGCCCCAGTGCCTGCGCCAACGCCAATGTCACCATGCTCAATGCGGCCTTGCTGGTCGAATACAACGGATGCCGTGGCAATGGCCGCTGCGCATAAATATCGATCACATTGACGATGGCGCCACCGCTGGCGCGCAGGTGCGGTGCGGCCGCCTTGGCCAGAAAAAATGGCGCCTTGGCGTTGGCGTTCATCAGCTCGTCCCATTGCTGTTGGGTCGCACTTTCGATCGGGGTGGCATAAAACGCCGAGGCATTGTTGACCAAGCCATCGAGGCGGCCAAAGTGTGCCACGGCACGTTCGATCAAGGCGCCGAGTTTCGCGGTTTCGGCGAGATCGGCCTGCACCAGCAAGGCGCTGTCCGCACGTTCACGATTGAGCTCAGCGGCCAGTGCCTGGGCTTCGGATCCGGAGTTTCGATAGTGCAGCACGAGGCGGCAGCCGTGCGCATGCAGGTGGCGGGCAATCGCGGCGCCCACCCGACGGGCGGCGCCGGTGATCAGGATCACGGGATGGGGCTCGGACATTTCGGCGCGCTCGCGGTGTGGCAGACCAGCATGCTGCCCTGCTTGTGATGGTAATGCCAATGCGGCGGGTTCACGCGCGCGCACACAGCGGTTACCCTTGGCGAATGGAATCGATCAATCCGTGGTTGCAGCCGCTGCACGAATGGCCGTGGGTAATCCCCATGCTGCTGCTGTCGGCGTTGCTGCTGGTGGCCGCGCTGGCCGACTGGATCACCCGCCGCGTGTTGCTGCGCGTAGCCAGCGCCATGGTCCGGGCATCACCGACGCAATGGGACGACGCCTTGTTGGCGCGTGGCGTGCTCGACCGGCTGGGGCATGTGCTGCCGGCTTTGCTGATCTATGCCGGCATCGTGTTGATACCGGATATCGATAGCGGCGTCGAGACTTTGGTGCGCAACGTTACCGCTGCCTACATGGTGCTGACCGTGGTGCGCGCGCTCAGCGCCTTGCTCAGTGGCATCAACGATCTGTACACGCAACGCGACCCGGAACGTGCGCAAGCGCGGCCGATCAAGGGTTATCTGCAGGTCATCAAGATCGTGTTGTTCGTTGCGGCGGCGATCCTGATCGTCGCCGTGCTGATTGACCGCTCGCCGCTGCTGTTGTTCTCCGGCCTTGGCGCGATGACGGCGGTGCTGATGTTGGTGTTCAAGGATACGATTCTGTCGCTGGTCGCCAGTGTGCAGCTCTCCAGCAACGACATGGTGCGGGTGGGCGACTGGATCGAGATGCCGCAACTGGGCGCCGACGGCGATGTGATCGACATCGCCTTGCACACCGTGAAGGTGCAGAACTGGGACAAGACCATCACCACCATCCCGACCTATCGCCTGATCAACGAAAGCTTCCGCAACTGG
>PFJA01000163.1:9003-18486 GCA_002782905.1 Lysobacterales bacterium CG_4_10_14_3_um_filter_64_11 | reverse complement strand
GGTGCGGCAGGAGCCGCACCGACGTGCGACCCGGCGCAAGGCGTTTTCGGCCCTCTCCGCCCTGAAAAGGGCCTCGCCGGCCGCAGGCCGGTGAAACGCCTTGAAGCTTTGCTTTGAAGCTCGCCGGCCGCAGGCCGGTGAAAGCTTCCGCTTCGATCCAATGCACACGCATCGGCGCAAGACGCACAGTGATCGAGATGTTCATGGGGAGCGGCCGCTCGTGCACGTCCCTGCGCTCCTCGCAATGTCAGCTTGTTCAGAGTATCCGTGCAACATGAAGTTCGTAGGATGCGATGAGAGTAGCGAACCCCATCAAACGCCGCGTCCCGCGTCCCGCCGCAAACTCAGCGCGCGCGCACCGCCACCGACTGAATGCCGGCCGCAGTGAGCTTGCCCTTGGCCGCTTCCAGCGCCTGCGCATTGCGGTACGGGCCAAGCATCACACGGTATACGGTCTTGCCGGAAATATCGGCCACCTCGACGTGCGCAAACTCGCCGGTGAACGCGATCTGCGCCTTGATCTCCTCGGCGCGCGTCGATTCGCTGAAGGCACCGGCCTGCAACAGGTAACGCACCTCACTGCTCGCTGCGGGCTTGCTGGCAACGCGCTCCTTGCGCACGGTGGCGGAAAGTTCCGAATCGGGAATCACCACTTCCTTGCCTGGCAACAGCGTGTAGAAGTCGTAACCGGGCTTTTTGATCGCCGGCTTCTGAGCCACCGGTGACTCGCCAGGCGGTGGCGCCTTGGCCGCCGGGTTGGGGCGTGGTACACCCAGACCGTCGCCAATGCGATCACGCAGCAACACCACGCCGGCCAGCACCGCACCCAACAACAGCGCGACCAGCAACCACACCAGGCTGGGCACGCCACGCGGCGCACCGCTGCGTCGCGCCTGTGCCTTCTTGCCGCGGCGTGCGGCCATTACATTTTCTCCGGGGCGCCGACACCCAGCAGTTTCAGGCCATTGACCAGCACCTGCCGCGCCGCAGCGCACAGACCCAAACGCGCGTTGCGCAGGGCTTCATCGTCAACCAGAATCGGATGCGCATTGTAGAAGGCATGGAACTCCGCCGCCAACTCACGCAGGTAGGTGACCAGGATTTGTGGCGAACGATGGTTCGCTGCCGATTCGATCGCCTCCGGGAACCGCATCAACGCAATGAGCACGTCGAGCTCCTGCGGTTCCACCAAGCGAGCGCGCGCCGCTTCCGCCGCGCTGCGGTTATAACTCAGTTGCTTCTCCGCGAGCTGCCTGAACAGCGAACAGATGCGGGCGTGGGCGTACTGCACGTAGTACACCGGGTTGTCGTTGCTCTGGCTGCGCGCCAGATCGAGGTCAAAATCCAGATGCTGGTCGTTGGAACGCATCACGTAGAAAAACCGCGCGGCATCGGTACCCACTTCCTCACGCAATTCGCGCAAGGTGACAAAACTGCCCGAGCGCGTCGACATCTGCACTTTCTCGCCACCGCGATACAACACCGCGAACTGCACCAGCAGTATTTCGATGTGTTCGGGGTTCAGGCCGAGGCCTTGGGCTGCCGCCTTGAGCCGCGCGATATAACCATGATGATCGGCGCCGAAGACGTAAATGGCACGCTCGAAGCCCCGTTCGAACTTGCTCAGCAGGTAACCCAGATCGGAGGCGAAATAGGTGGTAACGCCATTGTCGCGCACCACCACGCGATCCTTGTCGTCGCCAAACGCGGTGGCGCGAAACCACACCGCGCCATCGCGATCGTACAAGTGGCCATTGCGGCGCAAGGTATCGATGGCGCGTGCGACATAGCCCTCGTCCAGCAACGAGCGTTCCGAGAAAAACACATCGTGGTGCACGCCGAACTCGCCCAGATCGGCACGAATATCGGCCAGACACCAGGTCAGGCCGGCGTCGAACAGCCGTCGATAGTCGGCCGCGCCCAACACGTCTTTGGCGCGCGCAATCAGCGCATCGACGTAGTCCTCTTTATCGCCGCCGTCGCTGGCATCGGCAGGCAGGGTTTCGTTGATTTCGATCACGCTGCGGCGCAGGCGGTCGCCTTCGCGATTGCGCAGATCACGCGCAATCTCGACCACATACTCGCCTTTGTAGCCGTTGTCCGGCATCCGTACATTGACGCCGCCAAGCTCGTGATAGCGCACCCACACGCTGACCGCGAGGATGTCCATCTGGCGACCGGCATCGTTGACATAGTATTCGCGCTGCACCTTGTGGCCCCACGCCTCCAGCACGTTGGCCAGCGATGCGCCGTACGCGGCACCACGGCCATGGCCGACATGCAACGGGCCATTGGGGTTGGCCGACACGAACTCGACAGTCAGGCTATCGCGTGAACCCTCCGGCTCGCGGCCGTAGTCATCGCCACCATCGAGTACCCGCCGAATCACGCCAAGGCGACAGGACTGGGTCAGGTAGAAATTGATGAAACCGGGGCCGGCAATTTCAACCTTCTCGACATGCTGCGATTCGGGCAGGGTATCGACCAGTTGCTGCGCCAGCTCGCGTGGCTTGCGCCCGGTCAGCCTCGCCAACGGCATCGCCACGTTGCACGCGTAATCGCCGTGCTCGCGGCTGCGGCTGCGCTCGATCACGCACTCGGGCAACTCGAGGTCAGCCGCCAACACGCCGTCACGCCGCAAATCGAGCAGTGACTGCGCCACCAATTCGTGCAACAGGTCTTTCACGGCAACCACACTTGGATGGAAAACCCGGCATTTTACCGGGTTGGCTCGCGGATTGTCGGGCGATCGGGCATCGGCGGGTCGCCCGGCGCGCGCCAGCACCGTCATAAATCGGTAACCGTCCGGTCATATCCTGATTGCCGAACCGCTCGCCCATCGGCGCCGTCACCCTTCACTCGGAGCACCCCATGAAGCACCTGCCACCACTGGCCCTGTGTGCAACCGCGCTATTCATCGCCCTGCTCGTGCTGCCAGCCGGGCGAGCCAACGCTGCCGACGAGCTGTCACAAGGCCTGATCCGGCTGCGCGCCGAGGTCGAGGCGCTCAATGGCGAGTTGACCTTGCTGCGCGACGAACAACGCACAACCCTTGGCACCTTGAACGCGCAGAAAGCCGAGTTGCAGGCGAACCTCGAAAGGCAGCAACTGGCGGCTCGCGAGCTGCGCGAGAAACTCGCCACCGTGGCCGAAACGCAAGCCGATGCGGGCCTGGTTGCGGACAACCTCAAACCCCTGTTGGCGCAGGCAACGAGCGAACTGCGTCAATTCGTCGCCGATGGCCTGCCCTTCAAGCGCGATGAACGCCTTGGCGAAATCGACGCATTCCGCACCCAGGTCGACAGCGGCGCGCTGCCGGTGCCGCGCGCTATCAACCGGCTCTGGGCCTTTTATGAGGATGAGTTCCGCATCACCCGCGAAAACGGCGTGCATAGCCAGACCATTGCGTTGGGCGATGAGCAGGTGCTGGCCGAGGTCGCCAAGATCGGCAGCATGGCGCTGTACTTCCGCACCCAGGATGGCCGCGTCGGGCAGGCCCAACGCGGCAGCGACGGCTGGCACTTCGTGGCGATCGACAAGCGCGACGACATCGTGCGCGTCAATGCGCTGTACGACGCGCTGAAAAAGCAGATTCGCCAAGGCTGGTTTGAACTGCCGCTGGCGAGCACTGGAGCGGTGAAATGAACGGCCTGCGTGGCATGATCATGGCGATGGCGCTGTGTGTTGCAGCGCCACTGCTGGCGCAAACTGCACCGCCAACACCCGCCGCACCGGCGCCAGCGGCTGCACCACCGGCGGTTTCGCTGGAGCAGGCGTACAAGAAGGAATACGCCTATTTGCAGGCGCAAAAGCGTGAACTGAGCGCGCGCGTGGCGCAGACTCGCGACGCCCTGGAGCGCGACCGCGGCGCCTTGCAAAACCAGATCAACGCGCTGGAATCGCGCCTGCTCGCGGCCAAATCACAGGCCGAAGCGCTCAGCGATGAACTGGCGCGCGGCGGCGAACAGGCGCAGGCAGCGGCAGACAATCGCGAGTTGGTCAACGTCACCATCGATCAGGCGCGGGCCACTCTGGCCGGCTTTGGCGACGAGACGCTGAAGCAAGCCGAGTTCGCGACACTGGATGCATCGCAGCAACTCGCACGCGTGTTCACCTTGGCTGCCCGCACGGTGCGCGATTTTAGTCGCCTGCGCAGCGAAACGGGCACGTTTTACCGCGCCGATGGCACCCAGGTGCAAGGCAGCATCATCCGCTGGGGCAATATCGCCGCCTACGGCGTTTCCGCCGAAGCCAGCGGCGCCCTCGTGCCGGCCGGTGGTGGCCAATTGCGGCTGTGGGATGCGCCCGGCCAGAGTGGCAGCGACAGCGCGCGGGCGTTGGCGAAAAATACCAAGCCATCGCCGTTGGCGGTATACCTGTTCGAAAACATCAACACCGCGGTGAGCGAACCGGAGGCCAAGACCATTGCCGGTGAAATCGGCAAGGGTGGCTTCATCGGTTACATCATTCTGGCGCTCGGCGCGCTGGGCCTGGCGCTGGTGGCGCTGCGTACGTTATTCCTGAAAAATGCCGGGGCAGCCGTCGCACCGATCATCGATTCCGTGCTGCGGCCGCTGGCCGAACAACGCATCGAAGATGCCATCGCCGCGACCAAACGGCACAAAGGATCGGCGGCGCGGGTGGTAACGGCAGCCCTGCGCAACCTCGATCGTGACCGCGAACATCTGGAAGACATCATTGCCGAGTCGATCCTGCACGAATCGGCGCATCTCAATCGCTTCGGTTCATTCATCATGGTGATTGCCGCGGTGGCACCGCTGCTTGGCCTGCTCGGCACCGTCACCGGCATGATCCAGACGTTCGACATCATCACCGAGTTCGGCACTTCCGATCCCAAACTGCTGTCCGGTGGTATCGCCACCGCGCTGGTTACCACCGAACTGGGCCTGATCGTGGCAATTCCGATGCTGCTGCTGGGCAACCTGATGGGTGGCTGGGCCGAGCGCATCAAGGACGACATGGAGCAGGCGGCGCTGCGCGTGGTCAATGCCCAGCAAGAAGCGCAATTCAGCGCTGCAACCAAGGCAGCCTGAGACCGATATGGGCGGCCACGGCCAGGACAGCGCACTCGGTGTGATCGCCAGCTACCTGCAAGCCGGTGGCGTGGTGATGCCAATCCTGCTGCTGGTGACGGTGCTGCTGTGGTATGCGCTCGGGGTGCGTTGGCTGCTGTTGCGGCGCGGCTCGGCCAAGAACGTGCGGGTACTGCTCAAACGCGCGAAGGAAGGCCGCAGCAATCCCGCCAACGGTATCGTCGATCAGGCGGTGGCGCGCGGCCTTGCCATCAAACGCAGCGGCCTGCCCGATCTGCGCCGTCGGCTCGATGATGCATTTGCCGAGTTCCAGCGTGAACTCAAGCAAGGCAGCGTGCTGATCACCACCTTGGTGACGATTGCGCCGCTGCTCGGTCTGCTTGGCACCGTGATGGGCATGATCGTCACCTTCGAATCGCTCGGCGACATGACCCTGTTCTCGCAATCGGGCGGCATCGCTTCGGGTATTTCCACCGCCCTGTTCACCACCCAGATGGGCTTGGTGGTGGCCGTTCCCGGGGTCATCGCCAAATCAGTGCTCGACCGCCGCCAGCAGCAGATCGAGCTCGATCTGGCGCAGATCACCGACATTCTGGTCAGCAGCCCTGCCGACCCTGACGCCCCCGGCAGCGATGCCAGGCAAGGAAACTGAACATGTTGCGACGGCGCGAAAAAAAGACAGTGGAAAGCTCGGTCGATCTCACCCCGATGATCGACATGACCTTCATCCTGCTGATCTTCTTCATGGTCAGCACCACTTTCGTCAAGGACATGAAGATCGACATCAACCGCCCCGGCGCAAAGACGCAAACGGTGTCGTCGACCAAAGCGGTGCGGGTCTACATCAGCAAGACCAGCGAGGTGTTTCTGGAGGGTGCGCCGGTGCGCGTGTGGGCATTGCAAGGCCGCCTGCGCGACTTGCTCAAGGGCGCAACGGGCAAGTCGGTACTGGTGGTCAGCGATGAACGCGTGCCGTCCGGGCGCTTGGTTGAGGTGGTCGATCAGGCGCGCTTGTCCGGTGCCGAGGATGTCGGCGTCGCTACCGTCGCGGAGGCGGGCGAAGGCTGATGGCCCGGCCGCGCCAACATGTGGTCGGTGTCGCCACCGCCATCGCCGGCTCACTGCTGGTGTTGGCGCTGGTAGTGCTGATGAACAACCCGTTCACCCAGCGCGACAAGGCCAGCGCGATGGTCGGTACCAGTATTGCTGTGGTAAAGAAGGAAAAGCCCAAGGCCAAGGACGTGGTGCGCAAGCGCGAACCGCCAAAGCGGCAGACACGCGCCGCACCTACGCCACTGCTCGGGCTGGATTCGTCACTGTCCGGGCTCGATTTCGGCCTGCCGGCGTTCGACAGTTCCGAATTGGACCTGGGTGCGGGCCTGCTCGGCGACAGCGGCGATGTGGTGATGACCGACGACAGCGTCGACCAGGCGCCGCGACCGATCCTGCAAACGCCAATGACGTACCCAAATCGTGCCAAGGCACAAGGCATCACTGGTTATGTGCTGCTCAGTGTGTTGATCAGCCCGACCGGACAGGTGGAAAAAGTGAAAGTGCTCGAAGCGCAGCCCGCTGGGGTATTCGACGATGTCGCCATAGCCGGTGTACAAGGCTGGAAGTTCGAACCGGCCACCTACAAGGGCGAGCATGTCCGGGTGTGGGCGCGTCAGCGCGTGCGTTTTGATCTGAGCAGGGGCTGAGTCGATGCGCACATTGATCCTGTTATCGGCCTTGCTGCTGATTCTGCCCGCTTTTGCGGCCAGCAAGAACGACGAGGTGGACTACCTCGGCCTCGCGACCTTGCTCACCCGCGATGGCGAGTACGCCCGCGCCGAACAGGCCTTGGCCAATATCGACCCTGCTGCCGCAGGTGTCGATCTGATCGCTTACCACACCGTGCGCGGTTTGTTGGCTTTGGAACAGCAAAAAATGGCCGCTGCCGTGGCCGGTTTCAGCGCTGCCCTGGCCGCCGGCCAAGACGACCCGTTGGTGTATCTGTATCTGGCACAGGCGCATTTTGGCCTTGAGCACTATCGCGATGCACTCGCCGCGCTGGACAGTGCCGGCGATGGCGTCGTGGCGTTGTCGGGCGCCTGGTTGATGCGCGCGCATGCTCACTGGATGCTGGGTGAGCGGCAAGCCGCAATGGATACCTTGAGCGCTGCCGGCGCTCAGTTTCCCGGCAACTTTTCGTTCATGCGCCGACAGGTGTTTTATCTGATCGATGCCGGGCTCAATCTGCAAGCCGCCGAACTCGGCCGCCGCTACCTCGAACTGGCCGACGGCAAGAGCGATGATTACATCGCCATCGGTACCGCACTGCGCCGCGCCGGCAGCATCGATGAAGCGCTGCGCTTTCTGGAGACCGCACGCCTGCGCTTTGCCGACGACGCCGGCATCGACAAGGCACTGGCGCAAGCCTGGCTGGGCAACGGCGACCCGCTCGCCGCTGCCGAGATCCTCGCCAGCGCGGCGCTGCACGAGCCGGCGCTGAATCTGGAAGCGGCCGAACTGTTCCGCCGTGCCGGCCATTACGCCCGCGCGCTGCGGCTCAATGCGCTGATTGCCGACCCGCAGGCAAAACTCAAGCAGCGTATCGGCATCTTGATTGAGCAACGCCGCTACGACGAGGTCGCCGCCAGCGAAGCGGCACTGGCGCGAGCCGGCCTGCTTGATGATCAAGACCTGCGTTATGCGTTGGCTTATGCCTGGTATCGGATCGGCGATCACGCCGCCGCCGAACGCAATCTGGTGCCGTTGCAGCGCCCGGAACTGTTCCGCAAAGCCACCGAACTGCGCCGCCTGATGCAAGAGTGCGCCGATGCGCGCTGGACCTGTGCCTGATGCCTACTCCTCGCTCCCTTCGCCGTGTATCCGCGCGACAACGCCTGCTGCTGCCGCTGGCCGCACTCACCTTGGGCATTCGCCTGGCCATAGCCGCCGAGCCGGCGTCGCTGTCGGTGCTGCTGTTCGACGGCGACACGCCGCTACCGCGCGCCGAGGTGTTGATTGATGACACACCGTTGGGCCGTACCGACGGCGATGGCGCGCTGCGCCTCAGCGTACCGGCGGGCAACCACCGCCTGAGCATCCGTCGTGGCGATGCCGAGGTCGCCGCGCTGGACCTGCAACTGGCCGAGCACGAGGACGCCGAACTGATCGCCACCCTGTATCCGGATGCCGCGCCCAGTTTGTTCCTGGACAGCGCGCTCAAGCACGGTGGCGCAGTGGCACAAACCCCGACCAGTGCCGGCCCACCCGGCGTGCTCAGCGGTCGTATCGTCAGCATCGAAGACGGCAAGCCGGTTGCCGGCGCGCGCGTGTTCATCAGCGGCACGCCACTGGATGTCATCAGCGATGGCAATGGCGAGTTTTCGGCAGAGCTGGTTGCCGGCAGTTATTCGCTATCGATTCTCGCGCCGGGTTTTGCCGCGCAGACCCTCGATGGCATCGTCATTACCGGCGAGCAGAGCACCGTACGTGATTTGCAGCTCGCGCCAGCGGGCATGGAATTGCCCGAATACGTGGTGCTCGAACCGTTCGTCGAGGGTTCGCTGGCGGCATTCGTGGAAGAACGCCGCAACTCCGGTGCGGTCACCGACATCCTCGGCGCCGAGCAGATCGCCCGTGCCGGTGATTCCGACGCTGCCGGCGCGCTGAAGCGCGTCACCGGGCTGACTCTGGTCGATGGCAAGTTCATCTTCGTGCGCGGCCTTGGCGAGCGCTATTCCAGCGTGCTGCTCAACGGCGCGCAGATACCCAGCCCTGACCCCACCCGCCGCGTCATTCCGCTGGATCTGTTCCCCACCGAAATCCTGCAAGGCGTGGTGGTGCAAAAAACCTTTTCGGCCGACATGCCTGGCGAGTTCGGCGGCGGCACCATCCAACTGCGCACCAAGGGCTTTCCCGATGAGCCGCTGTTCAAGGTGGCGCTCGGCGCCGGCTGGGTCGATGGCACCACCGGCAAGCAGGGTCTGCGCGAGTTTGGCAGCGGTAGCGACATCAGCGGTTTCGACGATGGCCGCCGCGCGCTGCCCGAAGTGCTGGAAGACCTGCGCCAACGCGGCATCTTTCTGCGCCAGCGCACACCGGCCAACCCCAACGGCCTGACGCCGAGCGAGCTCGAAGCGGTGGGCGAAGACCTCGCCAGCGGCCGTTACGACATCAAGCGGCAAAGCATCGGCCCGGACAGCAATTTCGCCCTGGCCGGTGGTAATAGCTGGCAGTTCACGGATCGCTGGAAGGCCGGCTTTCTGGCCTCGTTCCGGCACTCGCAAAGCTGGGACAGCAGCGACGAAATACGCCGCGAGTTCCAGGCCAGCAGCGCCGGGCTGGCACTGCGCAACGACCTTGACGTGCAGCGCAGCATCCGCGAAGTCGATGCCAGCGGTTTTCTGGTTGCCGGCATCGATTACGGCGACAACCACAA
>PFJA01000163.1:0-8887 GCA_002782905.1 Lysobacterales bacterium CG_4_10_14_3_um_filter_64_11 | reverse complement strand
TCAAGTCGCGGCAGATTTCCGGCGAACACCGCTTCCCGATCGTCGGCGAACTACCGGTGCTGGAAGGCGCATCGTTCGACTGGCTGTACACCTTCGCCAAAGCCGGTCGTTTTGCGCCGTTTACTCGCGAATACCGCTTCGATATTCAGGACGACGGCCGCCGCCTGTTTTCGCTCAATAACGACAGCAACACCACCTCGTTCGCCGATCTCAACGATTCGAGCCACACCTGGGATATCGGTGCGCACCTGCCGTTTCGCTTCAGCGACGCGATCAACGGTGAGCTCGGCGTGCAGGTCAACCGCGTCAATCGCAGCCGCGATTCGTTCGTGCGGCGCTTCTTTTTCGTGGCTGGCGGCCGCGATGCACGCGACCCCGATCTGCTGGCGCTGGATTCGCTGGATGCCATTCTCAACGCCGACAGCATCGGCCCGACTGGTTTTCGCCTGACCGAAATCACCCAGCCATCGGACACCTATTTCGCCGAGCAACGGCTCGACGCCGAGGGCTACACACTCAACCTCAGCCTGTGGCAGACGGTGAACCTGAACCTGGGCATTCGCAACGAACGCAACCTGCAGAATGTCACCACGTTCTCGGTATTGCGGCCGAACGATCCGCCGGTGGTTGCCTTGCTCGACACCACGGACCATCTGCCCTCGCTGGCCGCCACCTGGCTGATCAGCGACAAGCAGCAGTTGCGCCTGGCCTACAGCGAAACCCTGTCGCGCCCGGATTTTCGTGAATTGAGCACATCGACCTTCATCGACCCGCTGCTGGATATCGTTACCTTCGGCAATCCCGACCTGAAACCGACAGCGATCACCCATTACGATGCGCGCTGGGAATATTATTTCTCGCCCACCGAGAGCGTCTCGCTGGCGCTGTTTCGCAAGGATTTTACCCAGCCCATCGAAAAGCAATTGGTACCGGGCGGCGGCAGTCTGTTGTTGACTCTGGAAAATGCCGAGTCAGCCACCAACCAGGGCGTGGAGGTCGATGGCTATACCCAACTGGGCTTCGTCAACGGCTGGGCGCAGGGCAGCAAGGCGCTACAGTGGCTGGGCGTCGATACCATCGACTGGGATCAGTGGAACATCGCCGCCAACTACGCCTATATCGAATCCGATATCGTGCTCGACCCGCTCAAGTCGAACTTCAACACCAACCTCAACCGGGCACTGGAAGGCCAGTCCTCGTACATCGTCAACCTGCAGTTGGGCTATCAATCCGGCGATGGCCAGCGCGAAGCCAACCTGTTGTTCAACACCTCTGGCAAGCGCATCGTACAAGTCGGCGTTGATGGCCTGCCGGATGTCTTCGAGCAGCCTTTTGGGCAGCTCGATTTCACCTTCAAGCAGCGCCTTGGCGATGACTGGTCGGTGCGGCTAAAGCTGCGTAACTTGCTCGATCCGAAAGTGGAGTTTACCCAAGGCAGCGAAACCACACGCGCGTTTCGCAAGGGCCGCGAGATTGCGCTCAGCTTCGAATGGTCGCCGTTTTGAACGGTAACCGAACTGCCACAAGCCGGTAACAAACAGCTTCTACTCTGGTTGCGGGTCGCATCCGGCCCCCCTGCGCCGTGCCGCGATGGCCGGGCAATCCCTCGTTTTCCTTCAAGGAGCTGCGTCCATGACTTCCACCTTCCGCAAGTGCGCGATAGCCACTGCTCTGATCGGCGTATTTGGCGCCGGGTCGGCGTCGGCAGCCGTGCGCCTGAGCGATTCGTTCGATGGCAACTGGTTCAACCCCGACGCCAACGGTCGCGGCGTATCGTTCGATTACATCCCTGACGTTACCGGCAAATCCGGTACCCTGTTCGGCGCCACCTTCACCTACGATGCCGCCGGTCAGCCGACCTGGCTGGTGTTCCAGCCGGTAATCACCGAGTTCGGCTACAGCGCCGAAAACTTCAACGTTTTGAAAGTCACCGGCGGTACCTTCTCCGGCCCGATTACAGCGGGCTCGACGGTAAACAGCGTGGTCGGCACCGGCAGTGTCACCGTCAACTCCTGCACCAGCATGAGTCTGTCGCTCGACATGACGCCGGAGTCGGGCCTGGCTGATGTCGTCGACGAACCGCTGAAGCCGGTCAATGGCAGCGGCCAGGGCGATTGCGCCTACCAGCGCGAGTTCACCGCCTGTCCGTCATTCGCAACGGCGGTGCCGGCATTCGGCGATCGCGCCTGTGCCATTTCCGGCAACTTCGAGAACCAGAACATCACCCTGAGCAACGAGATCACCTGGGTGATCGAGGGCAAGGTTGGCATCGGTGGCGACAACACCAACCCCGCCACACTCACCATCGAGCCCGGCACCCTGCTGGTCAGCTCGGGCGACACCTTCGACCACATCGCGGTGTCGCGTGGCTCGAAGATTTTTGCCGAAGGCACCGCCAAGGCACCAATTGTGCTCACCAGCCCGGGCGAACTGCCGGGCTTTGGCGTCGCCCCGGAACCGCGTGATGTCGGCGGCCTGGTGCTGGCTGGCAACGCGCCGTCCAACTGCAACCCCAACTGCGTCGCTGAATGGGATCCGACTCTGCCGTATGGCGGTGAAGTTGCCAACGACAGCAGCGGTATCGTCAAGTACATGCAGGTGCGTTTCGCCGGCTTCATCTTTGCGCCAAACCGTGAGTTGAACTCGTTCACCATGGCCGGCGTCGGTTCTGGCACCGTGCTCGATCACCTGCAATCGTTCCAGGGCGCCGACGATGCCATCGAGTTCTTCGGCGGCACCGCGAATCTGCGCTACTTCGTGGATACCTGCGGCGGCGACGATTCGATCGACTGGGATGAAGGCTACAGCGGCAAGATCCAGTTCGCGCTGTTGAACCAATTGGGTTGCGCCGGTGAAGACCACGGCTTTGAACTGGCCAACAGCCCCACCAACTTCGATGCCAGCCCGCGTGCCAACGGCGTGGTTGCCAATGTCACCGCGATCGGTGGCGGCAGTGCCAGCGCCAGCAGCCGCGACGGCTTCAACCTGAAGGAAGGCACCGGCGGTCAGTTCTGGAACATCGTCGCGGTCAACTTCAAGCGCTCGTGCGTGTCGGTGCAGGATGCCGCCACCGAAGCCGCCTCCGGCCCGGTTGGTTCACTGACCGGCGTGCTGCGCATGAGCAACACCGTCATCGACTGCGCCAATAACTTCCGCGACAGCGGCGTCAGCGCCGGTTACACCCAGGCCTGGTTTGAAGCGCAGAGCGGCAACGTCGCCGCCAACCCGCAACTCACCGGCTTCCTGCCGGCGGCCGGTTCACCGGTGTTCGGCAAGGCGTTCGCGCCGGGCGACGACTGGTTTGTGCCCACCAACTACGCCGGTGCCTTCGCCGGCCCCAACGCCAGCGACGACTGGACCGCTGGCTGGACGCACAACATCAACAATCAGTAAGCACTCCCCCGACCGGCGTAACACACGCTGGTGCACCATCCGACCGGCCCGCAAGGGCCGGTTTTTTTTGGTCACCTCATTGGTGCCATGCTCAACGCACGTCCCCTTGCGTTCGCTGCGCGGGTAACCAAAACTGCCCGCCATGCGCAACGCCAGTCTTTTTGCCAACGTGCTTCATGCCCTGAGCTGGCTGCTCGGGCGGCTGCCGTTTTTCCTGTTGCATGCGGTCGGTACAGCGCTGGGACAGTGCGTGTACTGGCTCGGCGGCCGCGAGGCACGGGTCACCCGGCGCAATCTGGATCTGGTGCGCCCGCGCATCAGCGCGCGCCAGCGTGATCTGCTGGCGGCGGCGGTGTTGCGTGAGGTCGGGCGCAACAGCCTGCGCACGCTGCGCTTCTGGGCCCGGCCCTGGCACAACAATCGTGCGCAGATCGCCCAGGTGCATGGCGAAGCCTTGCTGCACGCGGCGCTGGCACACGGGCGCGGCGTGATCATTGCCGCACCACACTATGGCAGCTGGGAATTGCTCAACCAGTTTCTGGCCAGCCAAGCGCCGATCACCTTGGTCTATCGGCCACCACAAAGCGCCATCGTCGAACAGTATCTGCTGCGCGTGCGCGGCCGTGCCGGGGTGACCCAGGTGCCGGCGCGGCGCACTGGCGTACGCAGCCTGCTGCGTGCGCTGCATGCCGGCGGCATGGTCGGCATCCTGCCCGATCAACGGCCGAAAGCCGGCGAAGGCGCGTTCGCGCCGCTGTTCGGCATCCAGACCCAAACCATGACCTTGCTCACCGGCTTGGCGCGGCGCACCGGCGCCAGCGTGTTGTTCGCGATCGCCGAGCGACGACCGGGATGTTTTCGCAGCCGTTACGAGGTGCATTTTCTGCCCGCCGACGCCGCCATCGGCGGCAGCGACGAGGCCGCCGCGCTGGCCGCGCTCAATGCCGGCATCGCCGCCATCGCGCAACGCGATCCGCTGCAATACCAGTGGAACTACAAACGCTTCAACGTGCGCCCACTCGACTCGGGCGAAACCGATCCGTATCTGCGCCGATAGCGGCATGACGGCTATCATTCGGCATCAACGGCAACGGATCACGGCAATGAGCAAACCGATAACGCCGCAGCAAGACAGTGCGGCAAACGCCATCCCCTGGGAGCATTTGCCGGATGCCGCAGCTACCGCCGCAACCTTGGTCGGTGCACTGGCCGCATTCTGGCTGCCACTGCCCCTGCATTCACTGTGGCTGGCGCTGTGGGATCGCGGCGTGGCAGTCGCACTTACCGTTGTGCTACTGGTGCTGTGTGCGCTGCTCGGCGGCTGGTGCAATCGCCGCCGCACCCGCCGTGTGCGCTACGCCTTGCTCGGTGATGGGCTGCGCATCCGCCGTGGCCTGTGCTTCTGGCAGGAGATCGTGCTGCCGCGCAGCCGGGTGCAGCACCTGGATCTGGAGCGCGGCCCGATCGAGCGGAATCTCGGCCTGGCGACGCTGGTGATCCACACCGCCGGCACCCGCATGCATGCGGTGCGTCTGGCCGGCCTCAAGGAACAGCGCGCACAGGCGCTGCGCGACGCCTTGCTGCCGAACGAAACCGGTGCGCGCGACGATGCCGTCTGATCCCGCCGCAGCGCCACTGCGCAACGTCGAGCGTCGCCTGCACCCCCTGTCATGGCTGTTCGTGCTGCTCGCGCAATTGCGGCAATTCGCGCTGCCACTGATCGTCGTGGTGTTTGCCGGCGGTCGCGGCGATCGCTGGGAGTGGATCGGCGCGATCGCTGCGCTGGCGCTGCCGCTGATCGCGGTGGCGCAGTATTTCAGCTACCGTTTTCGCATTGCCGATGACGAACTGATCATTCGCAGCGGCATTTTCCAGCGCAACCGCCGGCATATCCCGTTTCGCCGCATCCACAATGTCAGCCTGCACCAGAATCTGCTGCACCGTGTGTTCGGTGTCGCCGAAGTGCATCTGGAATCGGCCGGCGGGGTCAAGCCCGAAGCGCAGATGCGGGTGCTTTCGCTGGCCGATGCGCAGGCACTGGAGGCACTGCTGCAACAGTGTGGCCCATCGCTTGATCCGGCGACGGCGAGCGCTGCCGAGGCCGCGCCGGCCCGCGCGCTGTTGTCGCTATCGACCAGCGAATTGCTGCGCCTGGGCCTGGTCTCCAACCGCGGCATGGTGGTGGTGGCGGCTGGCATCGGCGTGCTGGCGCAGTCTGGCTCGCAGGCGTTTGCCGCCATGCTCAAGCGCATCGGTGAAAATCTGTTCGGCTGGGCCAATGGCCAGCACCTGAGCTGGCTCGGCTGGCTGCTGGCCGGCATTGCCTTGTTCGTTGCATTCGCCGCGCTGCTGCGCGTGCTGTCGATGCTGCTCGCGGTGGTGCAATTCCACGGCTTTACCCTGCACCAACACGGCGAGCGCCTGAGTGTGGAATCCGGGTTGTTGACGCGCATTCGTGCACACATCCCGCGTCACCGCATCCAGGCATGGACGGTGCGTGAGTCGTGGTTGCAGCGTTTGCTGCATCGGCAAAGCCTGAGCATCGACAGCGCGGTGGTGCAGGCGGCCAACGAACAGCGCAGCCTGCGCGATCTGGCGCCGATCGCAGCGCCGCACACCGTGACCGCGTTGCTGCAGCGCCTGCTGCCCGCCGCTGGCTGGCCCGATCTGGCGTGGCAGCCGCTGCATCCGCGTGCCTGGCGACGCATGGTGATCGTCCCGAGCGCGGTAACCGTGCTGATCAGTGCCGTGCTGTGGCTGCGCTTGGGCAACGCCGCATGGTTTGCGTTGCTGGCACTGCCGTGGTGGTGGCTGCGAGCACACCGCCTGGCGCAGTTCGCCGGCTATGCGCTTAGCGAACAGGTGATTGCCGTGCGCAGCGGCTGGCCCGGCCACTACTGGCGACTGGCCGAGATCGGCAAATTGCAGGTGGTCGGCATCAGCAGCACGCCGTTCGATCGCCGCCACGGCATGGCCACGTTGTGGCTCGACACCGCCGGCGCCAACGCCATGCAGCCCCGCCTGCGCATCCGTTATCTGCCCGCAGCACAGGCGCGTGCCGTGCTGGAAACACTCGCTGCACGGATGCCAAACCGCATCCCCTAGCAGCCTGTCGGGCCGAGTCGCCGCTTGGTTGCCCTGCCTGATGGCTATCGAATCTCAGCCGACGCGGCCTCTCTCGCACGGGGAAAGGGAACACCTTTCCGTTGCGGGTTCGTGTCCACCCATTCGATCAGCCAGGGCGAACAGGTCGGCGTGCTCTGGTCGCAGACGCTGCGCCACGGCCTGCACATTCATTTCGCGCACCGCACCTTCACCTGGAACAACGAAGCGCGCGGCGTTGCCGCCGTGCATTGCGTGATCGTCGGCTTCAGCGCCGAAGACCTCCGGGCCAAGCGTTTGTTCGACTACGCCAGCATCAAATGCGATCCACACGAAATGATCGCCGGCAACATCAACCCGCATTTGGTCGATACCGCCGATGTGCTGCCAGCCAACCGCAGCACGCCGATCTGCGAGGTGCCGCAGATTGGTATCGGCAACAAGCCGAACGATGGCGGCAACTACCTGTTCAGGACGCGCCTGCCATCTGATTTACAACGTGCGCATTTCAATAGGTTTAAGAGCATCGCAAACGCCGCAACCGTGCTGGACCGAGCACGACGACCATACCCGGTCCGATATTCACGAACCACCCAGTCAGCGCCAGATACACTGACGCCATGCGCATCCTTTGTACTTTGCTGCTGCTGGTCGCTTTACCGGTTTCACTCGCCACCGCGCAACGCGCGCGAATCGACAGCGCGGAACTGCGCGACGCGTTTGCGCTGGCGCAGGATGGGCCGAGCACGCGTTATCAACAGGCGCAAAAGCGCCTGCGCGGCGATCCGCTGCACGGGTGGCTGGAATACGCCTACCTGAGCCGCGACCTGGCAGGTGTCGATGCCAAGGCGGTCGAAGCGTTTTTGCAACGCCATGGCGAGCAGCCAGTCGCCAGCCAACTGCGCAATGATTGGTTGCGCGAACTGGTGCGGCGCGGCGACGATGCCGGCCTGCTCAGCGCGTACCGGCCACAAAACGACACCGCGATTCAATGCGCCTGGCTGCGTGCGCGCGCGGCAATACCGGATGGCGATGGCGCATGGCGCGACGCGGTGCGCGCGCTATGGTTGCACCCGCGCTCGCTGCCCGACGCCTGCGACCCGTTGTGGGCGATCGCGCACCAACGCGGCGTGATCGACGATGCGCTGCGCTGGCGGCGGATCATGGCCGCAGCGGCGGTCGGCGAAAGCGGGCTGATGCGTTTCATCGCACGCGCTTTGCCTGCTTCCGATTCAGGCAAAGCGCAAACCTATGCCGCCTTCATTGCCGCGCCGGATGCCAGCGCCGGCAACTGGCCTAAGGATGCACGCAACGCCGCGATTGCAGTGATCGGCTTGAGCCGGCTGGCGCAACGCGACGCAGATTCCGCTGAATCGCTGCTCGACACGCTGGCCGTGCCGCTGGCGCTGAGTGCGGCGCAAATCAACGCCGTGCGCTATCAGCTCGCGCTGTGGACGGCGGCCTCGTACGCCCCCGGCGCAGCCGAGCGGCTGGCGCAGGTACCGGCGGCGGCCTTTGATGCGCGCCTGCATGCCTGGCGCGTGCGCGAGGCGCTGGCACGCGGCGATGATGCCGCTGCGCTGGCGGCACTTGCGGCCATGCCGGCGGCACAACGTAGCGACGCGCGCTGGCGCTATTTCGAAGCGCGCCTGCTGCAACGCCGCGGCGATGCCGCCGCGGCCACGACGCTGTATCGGCAGGCGGCGCAGGAAGCCAATTACCACGGCTTTCTGGCCGCCGATCGGCTGGACCAGGACTATGCGCTGTGCCCGCTCGTGGTCGAAACTGCCAAACCGGTGCGTGCCGCGTTGGCGGAAAATCCGACCCTGATTCGCGCGCTTACCTTGTTCCGTCTGGATCGCCCAGCCTGGGCCGAACGCGAGTGGCGCGCCGTGCTGCCGACGCTGGATGATGCGCAGCGCATCGCGGCGATTGCGCAGGCACGCGCCATTGGCTGGCACAACCGGATTTTCGATCTTGGTAAACATCCCGATGAGCTGCGTTATTACCGGCTGCGCTTTCCGCTGCCGTACGCCTCGCTGCTGCGCGCACAAGCCAAGCAACATGCGCTCGACGCCGCCTGGCTGGCGGCCCAGATCCGCGCTGAAAGCACGTGGATGGCAAACGCCCGTTCCAGCGCCAATGCGCTGGGCCTGATGCAACTGCTGCCAGGCACCGGCAAGGCCATCGCGCGGCAACTCGGCATCGCCTGGCGCGGCGAGCGCACCCTGTTGCAGGGCAGCACCAGCATTCGGCTGGGCAGCGCCTATCTTGCCCAGATGCTCGAACGCCACCAACAACACCCGTACCTGGCGATTGCCGCCTACAATGCCGGGGCAACGCCGGTAGCCCGCTGGCGCCAGCAACGGCCCAATCTGGATGCCGATATCTG
>PFJA01000151.1:4394-4682 GCA_002782905.1 Lysobacterales bacterium CG_4_10_14_3_um_filter_64_11 | reverse complement strand
CAAGGTGGCGGCGCGCAATGAATGGATGTGGCGTGGGTTCGCGCGAATGCGGGCGCGGCAGCGGCTGTCGTATTTTACATAATATACATTATGCGAAGTAAACCCGGCTGTCACGGGACCCACGGCAGAGCCTGATGCCGCGCTACGCCGGCAGGCTGCTAGGGATGCTCCGAACAAGCGGTCATTGCGAGGAGCGGAGCGACGTGGCAATCCAGAAATACTCATATAATCAAGACGCTGGATTGCTTCGCTGCGCTCGCAATGACGCCAGATGTGGCTTATTCAGAG
>PFJA01000151.1:0-4368 GCA_002782905.1 Lysobacterales bacterium CG_4_10_14_3_um_filter_64_11 | reverse complement strand
GATCACCTGTTTTGCATCGGTACGGTCGCCGCGCGGCCACGCGATACCGTTGGTGGTCAGGCTTCGTGATGCTGGGCGCATGGGCGGCTGGTCTGGAATGCGCAACAGGCACTAGAAACTTGTGTATCGTCAACAATACGCGCGCAAAACCAAACCATGTGGGTTCGACCGATCATCCGCACCAAATTGCAGGACAACACCATGACCACCCTTGCGAACATGATCGATGATCTGAGCCGTCAGCTACCTGAGCTGCTGCACCCGCAAGCAGACACACCGGTGGCACGAAGTTTTTCCCGCGCCTTCTACGCGCTTTACACTGAAATGCGCGTCGGCCCGGGCGATGCGCCGCCAGCATCGGTCCAGGCTTTTTTACAGCAGACCGCCCCCGACATGCGCTCTGGCCTGTTGCTGCTGGATCGGTACCTATACAGCCGGATGGATGCATTGTTGGGGACGATATGGAAGTCCGATGAATGGTTGGGCCTGTGCCATCTGCGATCCACGCGTGAGGCGCTGCGCGACCTTTATGCGCCCTACTTGCCCATCGGGGACATAATGCCCGCCGATCCTGAACTAGACGCTGCAATCCGCGACAAGGGCAATCGCGAGGCGGTGCAGGATGCGAACCTGACCCCGACCAGATTTCCGGCCAGCCATTGGTGGTGGGGCATGTCCTGAAGGCAACTCCTGCCCCTTCATTCCTTCAAGCCGAGCGGAACATATTGCGGCTGTGCGCCAGGTGCCATTACCACCTTGTACGGGATGCCCATGAACACGTTTTCAGCGAAAAAAACCAGATTCGTCCCTACCATCGCAGGCGGTGTGATTTCCGTGAAATCCGGGATGCCGAAATTGTGCAACCGAACCGCTCCCGGCGCCACTTCTTCGCCCGGATCTTCGGTGTCGTAGGTTGCCATGTATTTCGTGTGGAAAGCCGCAGGGTCCATGATCAGATCAAAATCTGATCCGTGCGCCAGATGGTTGACCACCTGCGCATAGGCGCGCACCCACTTTGGGTCAACCAGGGCGGGCGCAAGGCGTATCGCCTCAAGTGGATCGAAGGTTTCTACTTGTCCGATAATAACCACTGGCGCGCCATTTCTGGCAAAATCGACCTCGATGGGGGGCAAGTCGTCAGACATTATCGTTTCCTCGATGTATGGTAGCCGCACTGGCCACCGGGGTTTTATGCGTCTTGCAGCCGACGCGCATTACATCACGGTACCTGATTAGCGCTGAATCTCAGCCCGGCACCTCATTCGTTGCTCATTCGCCATGAAAAACCCAGTGCATTGAACGGTAATTCAGTCTGGCTGGATAACCGATCCGTATCCCTGCGGATTCAACGCCTGCCAGCGCCACGCATCGCGGCACATGGCGTCGAGGTCGCGTTCTGCCTTCCAGCCGAGCAATTCGTGCGCAAGGCTGGGGTCGGCATACACGCTGGCGCTGTCGCCGGGTCGGCGCGCAACCACTTCATAGGGCACCGGTTTTCCGGCGGCGCGCGCAAAGGCCTGGATCATCTCCAGCACGCTCACGCCGCGGCCGGTGCCAAGGTTGACGGTCACGCTGCGATCCTTGGCGCACAGATAATCCAGCGCATCGACATGGGCGCGGGCCAGATCCATCACGTGCAGGTAATCGCGCACGCCGGTGCCGTCAGGCGTCGGGTAATCATCGCCGAACACCTGCAAACGCTGCCGCCGGCCAACGGCGACCTGGCAGATGAACGGCATCAGGTTGTTCGGCGGGCCGTTGGGGTCTTCGCCGATCAGCCCCGAGGGGTGCGCGCCGACCGGGTTGAAGTAACGCAGCACGGCAGCGCGAAACGCGGGGTCGGCGGCGGCGACATCGCCGATCAGTTGTTCCATCACCAGCTTGCTGCGGCCGTATGGGTTGGTCGCCCGTAGCGGCGCGTCTTCGCGCACCGGCACCTGCGCCGGATCGCCATACACGGTGGCCGATGAGCTGAACACCAGTCGCCGCACCTTGGCCGCGCGCATCGCCTGCAACACGCTGATGGTGCCGCTGATATTGTTGTCGAAGTAGTCCAGCGGTTTTATGCAGGACTCACCAACCGCCTTGAGCGCGGCAAAGTGCATCACCGCATCGAAGGCGTATTCGGAAAGCACCCGGGCCAGCGCGGCGGCGTCCCTGACATCGAGTTCATGCAGCGGCAGCGGCGCGCCGATCACCTGTTCGAGCCGGGCAACGGCCGCGCGCGAGCTGTTGCTGAAGTTGTCGGCGATGACCACCCGATGGCCACGTTCGGCCAGCACCACGCTGGTGTGCCCGCCGATGTACCCTGCACCGCCCAGAACCAGAATCTGCATCGATACACTCCGGTTGCGACATCGCCAACGCACGCTTTGACGTGCAAATTGTGTAGTGTAGTGCCCCGGCATCATTGCCGGATTTTCGTGCGTTTCGCGTTCAACCATAACGCACTGGCTGGACGCTGACGGCCACCCTTACCCACCCCTTTACTGGAACAGCCCCGATGAGCGCCACCCTTCCTGCCCACGACCAAATCCGGATCGCGATCATCGGTTTGGGATACGTTGGTCTGCCACTGGCGGTGGCGTTCGGGCGGCAGGTGCCAACGATCGGCTATGACATCGATCAAACCCGTATTGCCGAACTCAACGCCGGTCGCGATCACACGCTGGAAGTTTCCAGCAACCAATTGCGCGCGGCGCAGCAGTTGCGTTGCAGCCACGACCCGGCCGATCTGCAAAGTTGCAACGTGTTCATTGTCACCGTCCCTACCCCGATCGACGACTACAAGCGGCCCGACCTGCGGCCGCTGGAATCGGCAAGCCGAACGGTGGGGCGTGCGATTCGTCGCGGCGGCGTGGTGATTTACGAATCAACCGTGTATCCGGGCGCCACCGAGGAAGTGTGCGTACCGATCATCGAGCGCGAATCGGGGCTGCGTTATCAGCGCGATTTTCACGCTGGCTACAGCCCGGAACGGATCAACCCCGGCGACAAGGTGCACCGGCTGGAAACCATCACCAAGGTCACTTCCGGCTCCAGCCCCGAGGCGGCGAAATTCGTCGATGCGCTGTACCGGCAGATCGTAACTGCCGGCACCCACCTCGCCTCCAGCATCCGCGTGGCCGAGGCGGCCAAGGTAATCGAGAACACCCAGCGCGACGTCAATATCGCGTTGATCAACGAACTGGCGCTGATCTTCGAGCGCCTGGGCATCGATACCCATGAAGTGCTGGAAGCGGCGGGCAGCAAATGGAACTTCCTGCCGTTTCGGCCGGGGCTGGTCGGTGGCCACTGCATCGGCGTGGACCCCTACTACCTCACCCACAAGGCGCAGCAGATCGGCTACCACCCGGAGGTGATTCTGGCCGGTCGCCGCATCAACGACAGCATGGGCAATCACGTCGCGCAGCGGGTCATCAAGCTGATGGCGCAGCGTGAAATCCCCACCGCGAAAGCCAAGGTGTTGATCCTGGGCCTGGCGTTCAAGGAAAATTGCCCGGACCTGCGCAATACTCGCGTCGTGGATATCATCGCCGAACTGCGCAGCTACAACGTCGATGTGGATGTTTGCGACCCGTGGGTGGATGCCGCGCAGGCAAAGCATGAATACGGCATCGATCTGGTGGCAGAGCCCGAAGCGGGGTATTACGATGCGCTGGTTATCGCGGTGAGCCACGACCAGTTTGTCGGCCTCGGCGTAAGCGGGGTGCGAGCGCTTGGCAAGCCCGGCGCGGTGCTGTTCGATGTGAAGCGGGTGCTGCCGCGCGAACAGATCGACGGCTGTTTATAACTCACGAACCGCCCTGCCGACTTGGAAACCCCAACAGTATCCAATGGTACTTACTCAAGCCAGAACTTCCTTGGTTCGTCATTCCCGCGAAAACGGGAATCCAGCGACTTATAAAGATTGAGCACGGACGAGGCGCTGGATGCCAGCTTTCGCTGACATGACGACGCTAAAACAAGTGCCATTGCCAACAGGATCACCATGCGCGTATTGGTTACCGGCGCTGCCGGCTTCATTGGTTCCCATCTTTCACAGCGCCTGCTGGCGCGCGGTGATGAAGTATTGGGCTACGACAATCTCAACGCCTATTACGACCCGGCGCTCAAGCAAGCTCGCCTCGATCGCCTGACGCCAAACCGCAACTTCCAATTTGTGAAGGCGTCGCTGGAGGATGGCTCGGCGTTGGAACGCGTGTTCGCCGCATTTGCTCCGCAACGGGTGGTCAACCTGGCGGCGCAGGCTGGAGTACGTTATTCACTGGAAAATCCGCAAGCGTATATCGACAGCAACATCGTCGGCTTCACCAACGTTCTTGAATCGTGCCGTCATCATGGCGTCGAGCATCTGGTTTACGCCTC
>PFJA01000184.1 GCA_002782905.1 Lysobacterales bacterium CG_4_10_14_3_um_filter_64_11 | reverse complement strand
GCAACGCAGCGCGATTGCGGCTCGACGGGGCTCGGCACCGCCGCGTTTGGCATGCAGCTTGCCAGGCAGTGGATGGCCGCGGCTTGTTGGCTTGAGCATTGCGCACGAATCGCATGCGCTACCGTTTGGCAACGTGCAGGAGCCCGTGTCTGGCTCCAGCCATTCGCGGATTGCGCGTGCTACAGCCATCCGTCGGCTGCCAATCTTGACGACAATGGTTGCAACTGCGTGGCATAACGCTTCCAAGCGCCCACGCTGGCCTGATCGATTGCACCATGAATGCGTCCGCTACTGGCGGTCGCCACGGCGGCACTACGTTGCTCAATGCGAATGCACTCCTGCTCGGAAGACAAGCCGATGAACTGCAACGCGCGATCGATAGTGGTATCGGGAGCCGTCACCATGGCTTCATAGCCAATGTCATGGATGCGACCCGGAAGGACACTGTGCCAGTGCTGCATCAGTTTTCGATAGCAATCGTAGTACTCGCCAAGTTCCTGCTGATCGTAAGAATAGGGACAGGCATCGGAAAACAGTTCGCGCAGGTTGGATAGCCCGGTATCAAGCGGGTGCCGCACCACGTGCAGAAATCGCGCATGTGGCAGGGCCATGGCGATGTACCCCAAGTTGACGAAATTCGATGGCAACTTGTCGGTAAAAATCGATTGTGCGCCGCGCCGCCACTGGGTAGCCTGCAAATAGCCCTCGCCAATCACGGCGAAATCTGCGTAATTCAACCGAGTCGCCACAGTCAAGTCGAGCGCGCCGCGGCCATGGTGGTTGCTGGCCAGTCTCAGCTGGGCCGGGAAGTCGTATAGCTCGCCAGCGGCAGCAATCCGTGAATGGCCCGAAAGCATGCGCTCCAGCAAGCTGGTACCGGAACGATGCATGCCCACGATGAATATCGGCGTGATCACGCCATCACATCGCGGCTCGACGTGCGCTGGTGCAACACGCGCAGTGCGCAGATGCGCAAACAGTGCCCTGGTATCAGCAGAGCGATATTGCAGGGTGGTGCGTTTGGCAGCCCATGCATTTTGCAGCGCACTCCACGCCTGTTCATGCTCACCAAGGTCATCAAGTTCCTTGTGCAAGGCGAATCCGAGAAATGCTCTGGCATTCATTGCAAGCGAGGCATTCAAAAGCAATCGACGTAATGTAGCGACATGATTGCTCTTGGATGTCTGTCGACGCAATCGCGATTGCAGCCAGTGCGCCTGCGCGAACTCCGGCGCTGCGCGAAGACATGCCTGGAGATCATCTTCCGCCTCTTGTATGCGCCCAAAATAGCTCAATACTTGGCGCGGTTGAAGCGAAAGCGTGGATTTTTTGGTTGCTTCACCAGCGCGCGGTTCAGCAAAGATAGCGCAAACGGCTGGTCGCCAACTGCGCTGAGCATCGCAGCCATATCTGAGCAAAGTTGCGAATCATCGCTGCTATTCAGGCGCCGGTTCGCGCACAGCGAACGAATCAAGCCAGATTCACTGAATGTGCGCAATCGAAGGGCTACAGGTAGCAGCTGACTTGCATCTGCGGCTAACACGTTGGCCGCGGAAGCGGCGGCCATACGTGCTTTGCGATAATCATCGTTACGCGATAGCGCAGACGATAGTGCCACCCAACCTGCACAATCGTCCGGATGCACACTTAACCAATGTTGCAGCACATCAATGGCATGTGACGGTTGGTTGGACTGCAGCGCGGCATCCGCGCGTTGCATGACGTCGGTGCGAGTTGGAAACGGCGCTTCAGGCATCACAGTGGCAGCCGGCTTGCACGATAGTATCCGGAATTATCGCAAGAAAGCGAAAAAAATGCGGCCGCCCGAAGGCGGCCGCCAAATACACGTGAAGCGCGGGTAAGCGCTTCTCTGCAACCATCAGAAATCGTACTGAACGAGGAACCGTACCGAACGCGGGTTCTGGAACGCGGTCGGGGTGAGGTAGCTGGTGTCGAACAACGGGTTGTTCGCTCCATCCTCACCAAACTCGTCAACCTGTGTCACCTGTCGTTTGTTGAACACGTTGAACACATCAACCTTGAGTGTCAGCCCGTCCACATACGAAGGTTGATACTGCACGTTGAGATCAACCTGCCATGTCCACGGCGTACGTCCGACGCTGCCGCGCGGAACGATGGTGGTATCCAACCCATCGGGATCGTCTACACCCCGCGGCGCGCACGAAAAGTAACTCGCACCATAGCCGATCGGGTCATCAGCGAACACACCGATACAGTTTTCCGGGCGGCCGGACTGTACCAGCAAGTTGCTGCCGATCGAAATCTCGTCGGTGACCTCGTAAGCGCCAAACAACTTGAAGCTGTGGCGACGGTCATTGGGCAAGTTTCCTTCGGAACCGACAACCAATTCGGGGTAGTCGAAGTCTTGTGTGGTGCCGGTATCATCCTGACCGATGTCCGACTTCACGCCACCTTCGGTGTTGCCCCAGTTATGCGACCACGTGTACGAGCCCTGCAGGAAAAGACGATCCCAGTTTCCTTCGAAGAATACCTCGCCTGCCAAGTAGCGACGTTTGGCCTTGGGGCTGATCACGTCGCCCGGTACCTCGATGAACTCCAGGGTGCCATTGCCGTCGACGTCCGTGAATATCTGCAAATCGCGGCCCGGGTTGAACAGATGGCAAAATGCGAATGCTGGGTTGAACGGGTCGAAATCCAAACCGTTGTCCGCTGCAAATTGCTCGATCGGGCGCGAGTCGCAGGTATCGTCAATGGCTCGCTTGAGGTCACGATAGACACTGCGGAAGCCGACTGAGAAGTTATCGGTCATCTGCTTTTGAACGCCGAGAATGAACTCGTCCTGATATTGCGGATCGAGGTTTTGCGATGCGATGGTGCGGGCGTCCTTGGCAACACCGAACTCATTGTTCAGGAATTGAACATCAGTGATTGGGGTAAGCCCGGTCGGTGCGCCGGTAACGGGGTCAACTCCCGTAAACTGGAAGAACTGTTGGCTGAACAGGGACGCACTAGCGCCACGCACAGCGACTGTTGCGGTAAGGGGCAGAGCGTAGCGTCCGTAGTTGCCAAACACCTTGAGCGAGGAATCGCCATTGACATCCCACGAGAAGCCGACACGCGGCTGGAACTGATCCTTGACGCTGACGAACGTTTCACCTGCGCCATTCTTGTTTTTGAAGTCGTCCAGGCGCACACCAATCTTGGCAATCAGGTTCGGGGTGATGCTCCACGCGTCCTCAAGGTAAAACGCTTGTTGTTCAACCTTTACCGAGGCCCCAGTCTGGAACACGCGCTGCCTCACGATGTCGCCAAACGTGCCAGAGGTCTGATAACGCCATTGCGCGCCACCGGAAAAGGTCTCGCCATCGACCGACTTGAAATCATCGCGGTCGTAGCCAAAACGCAGCAGGTGATCGCCGAGCGTCCACTCAACGTCGACCCGGAACTGGTCGCGTTGGTCCTTGGCGTCGGGACGCCCAAGGAACGGAACGAAGCTACAACCAATGATGGCTGGCGTCGTGCCATTGCGCACGCTGGTGCGAATATCGGTAACGACCGGACAGCCCTCCACCGGGCCACCGACGATGCCGCTGTAGCGCTGTTCGACGCCGGCTGCAGAAACGCCGAAGTTCTTGCGCTTTGACTCGCCGTGGCCGTAGAGCGCGGAAACGGTCAGGTCATCGGTGAGGTAGCCGGTATAACGAAAGACATAGTTTTCACCACCGACTTCGTTGCTGTCGATGCCTTGGAAATCGCCACGCTCAGGCCGGCTCGACGGGTTCGCCTCGGTACCAAAATTGGTGCGGAAATACGCCACATCATTCTTGGTCGTATCGGAGAATGCGGTGAACTCCAGCAAGTGATTGTCCGAGATGTTCCAGTCAACCTTTGCCAGCCAGGTCGGTGCGCGACTGTTGTTGGCGATATTGGAACCGCCGGTTGCGCCATTGAACGTACCGGGGAAGCTGTCGCTCTTGGCGCGCTCGAACTGGAACAGCCCGTAGATGAACAGCTTGTCGGGAACCAATGCGCCACCGGCCCAGGTACCGTAGGTTGCGGTCCAACCTTGGTCACGCGAATTGTCGGAAATCAGTCGGCCATCGTTGTAGAACACATCGCGGCGACTGCTGGTCAGCGATTCCGGCGTCCAGAACACGTTGCCGCCGGCATGGAAATCGTTGGTACCGCGCTTGGTGACAATGTTGATGACGCCGCCCAGCGAGCGGCCAAACTCAGCGCCGTAGCCACCGGTCTTGACCTGTTGCTCGGCGATTGCCTCAAACGGAATCTGCGCAAAATTGGTGTTCTTGAAGGCGTTGGTGATATTGAAACCGTTGACGAAATAGGCGTTCTCGGCTACCGACGCGCCACCGAATGAAGCAAGGTTGCCGAACGCGGCGTCACCGCGCACAGTACCCGGTGCCAACAGCGCGACGTTGGTGATGTTGCGCGCCACCGGAATCTTGGCAATTTGTTCGGCGGTCAGGACGGTAGTCGACTCCACCGATGACACGTCGATCGGGTTGATGCCGGTGCTGGTCACTGTCAACGCATCGAGGCGGGTCGCACCAACTTCGCCAAAGTTGACCGGCGTACCGGTACCGACCGAAACGGTGATGTTTTCGCGAACCGAAGTCTCGCCACTGGTACTGCGCCGCGTGATGGTGTACGTGCCGGTCGGAAGCTGCCCAGCACGATACGAACCGTCACGACCGG
>PFJA01000024.1 GCA_002782905.1 Lysobacterales bacterium CG_4_10_14_3_um_filter_64_11 | reverse complement strand
TGCGTAGTACTTCACCCCGATGTGTCCGCCGAGGTCGAATAGATGATGCTGGCCATCGGCCAACAGGCGCGACAACCAGTACAGCACGGGGTAGTCGCTGACCGTGATGCGCTCGAGTTCGGTGCGGTACATGGATCCCGCTGCGGCGGTTTCATAACTCGATGGCAGCACCTGCGGTGCACTGGCCTTGGCCTCGGCAAACGTCTGCCAAGCGCCACAGTAGGAGTTGGCACCGAAAAACTGGCGCACGAACAGGCGCTGGTAAAACGGCTGCGCCAACCGCCTGATGCCTGGCAACTGGGCTATTTCGTTGGCGATTCGGCGCAGTATCCTGCGGGTGCCGTTCACGCTTTGCGCGCGCATGCTTGGGTGTTCCTGCAATGTCATTGGTTGAATGCAGTAACGCGCTGACGCGGCGATATCGGACACTTGCGTCGCTACTTTTGCCGCGTGGCGTTGGCCTTCATCGCTGGCGCCGCAACCACCCCATGATGCGGCGCCCGAACACCCGACGCGCGGTTGCACGGGTGAGCCCGTGCAGGTGCACACGGCGGGTGGTGGCGGAAGCGCCGATCGGCACCTCGATCAGGGTTGCGCCACGGCAGGCGAGTGCGGCCTGCAAAACCGCACCGATATCGGTATCCGCCAACCCATAGCGCGCGCCGGTTGCTGAAGCGAACGCCTCCAGGTCGAGGCCGTCGCAGTCGACGCCGGTGCCGTGACCATAGTCCTGCACCTGCTGAATGCGGATCAGGCCGTAGTGGCCATCGTTGAAGACGATGACCGTAATACCGAGCCGATGGCGAACCGCGGTCAGCAGCGCCATTCCGCTCATCAGCAGACTGCCATCGCCGGTGACCAGCACCACCGGCCGATCCGGTGCAGCGAGTTTGGCGCCAATCGCCGCTGGCAGGCCGTAACCCATCGATTGCAGGTCGGTCGGGACCATCAGGCCGCGGCAGCAAAATACCGGAAAATGCCGGCGCACCAGCATCTGGTGCCAGCCCGAGTCGGTGACGAGAATGCTCTCGCGCGGCAATAATTCTCTGAGGACTTCGCAGAATTTCGCCGCCGTTGCGGGAGCGACTCCTCCCACTCGCGGCTCGATGCTCGCTGGATATCCGGCGCGAATGCGCGCACGCCAGCCGACGATCTCGTCGGTGGTCCATGCCGATGCGCTCGCCGCACGGGTTGTGAGTTGTTGCAGCAGCCGAGCCACGAAGTCCGGGACATCGGCGCAAATACCGAGTGCCACCGGGTAATTGCCGCCGAGAACCTGTTCCGCAGCGTCAACATGAATCAACCGCTGCTGCGGAATCGTCAATCTGAACCCACGTGCGCCGTTGTGTGAGAACTTGATGCCCAGGGCGAGCAACAAATCACTATCGGCGATCAGTGCGTTGATGTCGCGCACGTCGCACAGGTCCGAGCGGATCGCCAATGGGTGATCCTCGGACAACACCCCACGCCCGGAGGTGCTGGTAAGTAGCGGGCAGTGCAAGCGTTCGGCAAGCAGGGTAATGGCTGCGCTGCCGCCATTGCCGCCTTGGCCGACCAGCAATATTGGTTTGCGCGCTGCCAGCAGGCGCTCCAGCACGTTGCTCACCGCGTCGGCTGCGGCCGGTGCTGGCTCGAATGGGGGTATGTCGCCCCAGACACGCGGCAGCGTTGTGTCGGCGCACAGCGCAGCGTGATCGATTTCAATCAGTACTGGCCCCGGCTCGCCGCCCAGCGCACAGGCACATGCTGCCGCGACGGTGGCAGCCAGTGTGGATGCATCGGCCAAGCGAAACACCCGCTTGACTACCGGCGTCGCCAGCGCAACCTGATCCAGCGCCTGAAGTTGAAAGCGTTTGCCAGGCGCCTTTGCCGCGCATTGCACGATACACAGCAATGGCACTGAGTCCAGTCGTGCCTCGGCCAGACCAGTGATCGCGTAGGTGAGTCCGGGGCCGGGGATGGTGGTGATTACCCCCACCTTGCCCGACGCACGGCTGTAGCCAATCGCCATGAATGCCGCGGCCAATTCGTGGACAGGCACCACGGTGCGCAGTTGCGATTGCCGCAATGCCTCGAAGAAGGCGATGTTCTGGCTGCCGGGCAGCCCAAACACGGTATCGACACCCAGGGCTTCGAGGGTGCGACAGAGCAAGTCGTACCCGGTCACCGCAACAGCCCCGTCAGTTCGCCGGCCAACGTGTGGACAAAGGTCTCGTCGCGCATGCTCAGGTAGTGGGAACGGATGTTTTCCGGAAAAATACCGGCTAGCGACAGTGTCCGCGCTGATGGCTTGCCCAACGCAATCTCACGCACGTCGAGGTCGTCGACATACGGTCTGAATTGGGCGGCGAGAAGCCCACTGCAAGGCCCCTTGGTGTCGAAGATCACCACTTTGGAGTCATAACGCCGCAACCGGTAGCGATGGTGCGCGTGCACCTGCAGGTTGTACTGCACCGCGATGTTCTCGATCATTTCGCGGCTGACTTCCGGTGCGGCATTCTTTGCCCGCGCAAGCAGCATCTCCAGATAGTTGGCAGGCGCGACTTGCGACAGATCGTCGGCACCCAGAGCAAACGCAAGGCCGCTGTTGAGCTCCAGCAGCACCGACAGCGCAAGGATATGCTCCTTGCTGGTCAGAGAGCGGGTGGAAGCTTGTGCAAACTGTTCCTGGCTCAAGCCAGTGTCATCGCTGGGGGCCGATCGCCCATCGCTGCGCAGCCAGCGCGGCAGCAGGCCGCGCAACCAACCGCCCAGAATCACCACCCGTGCGAGCGGCGCCCGCATGAACCGCGCTTGCAATGCCCAGTAACCGAATCGGGCCTTGCTGGCGCGGTCCATCGCCAGTGGGTCGACCAACGCCAGCAGCGCAACTTCCTCGTTCTGACGCCGCAGTTGCTGGGCAATTTCGTAGCCGAATGCGCCCGCCGATGAATACGCCAGCAGATAATAGGGCCCGGATGGCTGGTGCGCGCGGATCGCTTCAAGGTAGCTGGCGATCCAGTGCCCAAACCCGGCAGCGGGATCACGGGCGCCCCACAGGAACGGGTCGCGCACACCAATAACCGCACGGCGAGTGTCGAGCGCTCGCACGAACTTGTCGTAGGCGCCAAGCGTGCCGCCCGCCGAGGCGATCACGAACAGCGGTGGCAGCGCGGTGTCGCCACCTTTGAGGGTGCTGAGGATGACCTTGCCGGCAGACGTTTGGGGCCGAGCACCGTGGCACAGGTCATCGATGTGGGCGGCGAGGGTGCTTACCGTCTGATATTGGTAGATGCAGGCATCGCCAAGTTGCTGGCGATCCAGCGCGAAAGCATCGCGCAGGTGTTGTACCACCGCAAACGCGTTCAACGAGGTGCCGCCGACTTCGAAGAAACTGCTTTCCGGCCCCACCGGCGCGTACTTGAGCAACGCGGCCCACACGGCGGCGACGGCTTGCGCGGTGTTGCTGGGGAAAACATCGGCTGAAGTCGCTGCCCGCCCGGCGTGACGGGTCAACAAGTGCTGGCGATCAACCTTGCCGCTTGCAGTAAGCGGCAATCGATCCAGGCCAATTACCGTTGACGGAACCATGTAGCCAGGCAACTGCTCGCGTAAAACGGCGTAGAGGCTGTGTTGCGTGATCGTGGCGGGAACAACGCATGCCAGCAGGCTCGATTCCGATCCGTTATCGACGACCATGACGGCACATTGGCGAACCTCGGGGTGGCGCATCAATGCGTTTTCCACCTCCTGCAGATCGACGCGGAAACCGCGGATCTTCACGGTATGATCGACGCGACCGACATACGCAAGCTCCCCGTGCGCCATTCGCCGCACCTGGTCATGGCTGTTGTATAGCTGACCGTCGACGCCGGGCGTTGTGGTTGTAACCGATGCCGTCAGCACCGGGTCCTTGAAGTAGCCACTGAACAGCGCTGGGCCGGCGATATGCAACACCCCCACCTCGCCCACCGCCACCGGTGCGCTATCCGCAGCCAGCACGAGAGCCTGTATGTCCGGCGCGGTCGGTGTGCCAAGCACCAGTTCAGCGCCTGCCCGAAAGTTTGCTCGAATGTCGCAGACCAGGGTCGAGCTGGCCTCGGTGCTACCGTAAATCGAATACACCTTGGTCTGTGCGGGGAATGTGGCAAGCACCCGCTCAGCCAGCTTCGTGGGGACATGTTCGCCCATCAGCACCAGCACCCGCAGTGTCGGTGCGACAAAACCGGGGATGTCCAGTGCCGCTTGCAACAGCGAGGGCACGATCAACAATCGCGAGATACGTTGTGTTCGGATCGTCTCCCAGAACGATTCGATGCACTGCACTTGCTGGTCGGAAATCATGCACAAGGGAACGCCGCGAAGCAGTGGCTCAAACAGCTCATAGATCGCATGGGTCGTCGCCATGTGCGACTTCTGGCAGCAAACTTCGTCGTGGGTGTAAGGATGGTTGTCCCACGTCCATTGCAGTCGATGAAAGAACGAGCGGTGACTGCGCACGATCATCTTGGGGGTGCCTGTGGAGCCCGATGAGCACAGCACAAACGCCGGCTGCTCGGGCTCGCCCGGGACAACCGGATCGAGCGTGTCGTTGACCTTGCCCAGGTCGGAAAGGTGAATGATGCAATCGCTGCTGTGTGGATGAAGCGGGGTTGTCGCATCGTCAAGGACCGCGTCCA
>PFJA01000125.1:2005-6727 GCA_002782905.1 Lysobacterales bacterium CG_4_10_14_3_um_filter_64_11 | reverse complement strand
GCGGTCCTGCAGCACCTCACCGTGCGTCAACGCGTAGGCGCGCAGTTGATCGCGCCACCGGCAGGCCGGCCGGGTGGCCGCCGTAGACGGTTTTCAGCGCGCGGCCTTCGTAGCTGCGGCCGAACTGCACTTCGCCCTCCAGCGTGATCGACGCCGGATCGAGTGGCTCGGCGACCACCGCCAGGTCTTCGGCACCGGGAAGTTCGACCGCGTCCGCAGCCGACTCATCACCCGCGACCGCCTCCGCAACGTCCGCACTGGGTGCGGGCACTGGCACGGCGCCCTTCCTGCGTACCGGGTAGGCCACATCAAAATCGTAGGTGTCGGAACCGAAGTTGGTGGTGATCAAGCGGTACGGGCCTGCCGGCTCAAGACCGTTCTTGGCGATGACCTGCCGCAGCCACTTGAGCTGGTTGATCATCGCGGCTTCCACCGCGTTGATGTTGCGCTCCGATGAGGTCGGAACGTACAGGATGTCCTGCGCGGGAACCTGCACCGACTCGATGACGATACCGCTGTAGTCCATGTTCGGGATGGTGGCAAACATGGCGGCCATCGCTTTCAGGCCACTGTCCATGTCATCGCCAACGGTACGCGCAAGGTACATGCCGGCGAAACGGCCAAGCAGATCCCAGCCATAATCGACCCGGTAACGCTGGCGAATCTCGGTGGTCTTGCCCTTGCGCTCGATCTCAAAACGCATCGACTTGCTGCTGCCACGCGCGTCATTGTCGAGCGCGAAACGCAGCTTGCGGACCTTGCCCGAGTCGTCGCTGTCGACCAGTTCCCAGGCGCCGGCACCGATCTCATCAAACATCGAGCGGTATTCAAAACGCGCACCCAGACCGAACTCGGGGCCGACAAGCTCGGCACGCAAGCGCGGATCATGCAGATACAGGGCGTTCCAATCGGAGAAGCGCTTGAACCCGTTCAGCGCGTCAAACACGATCCGCGGCGGGCGGTTGGTTTCTATGCTGTCGTCATAGACACGGTGGTCGGGTAGCGTCACGGCGAACACCACGAACACCACGATGACGATGACGATGGCAAGCAAAAATTCGTAAACACGGACCATTCGAGAGATCTCCACGAGCGACAGGCAGCCCATCGACGCACGTGGTCGCCGGGCCGGACGGGGAATCGTAACAGGTGGCAGGGCCGGCGCACAGCCTCCCATGCACTTTGGGAACCTCCCGAAACCGGCTACGCGACCGGACTGAGCGAGCCGCGTGGCAGCGCAGGGAAGACACAGGCGTTGCCGCGAAGCGGCCGTATGCGGCGATGCGCGGTGTCCACCCGGCAAGTTGCCCAGCAATTTGCCACCATCACACCAACTTCAACTCAAAGGCCTTGAGCACGGCGCGGGTGCGGTCGCGTACGCCGAGCTTGGACAGAATGTTGGAAACGTGGTTTTTCACTGTTCCTTCAGCAACATGCAGGGAATTGGCGATCTCCTTGTTGGAAAAGCCACCGGCCATCAGGCGCAGAATCTCGGTTTCGCGCTCGGTCAGCGGGTCGGGTTTCTCCAGGCTGACAAAGTCGTTGTGCAGGTGCTCCAGGCCGGACAACAACCGCTGGGTGATCGCCGGTTGCACCAGCGAGCCGCCTTCCGCGACCGCCTTGATCGCGCTGACCAGTTGATCGAGCGAGACATCCTTGAGCAGGTAGCCGCGCGCACCGGCCTTGATCCCGGCCAGCACCAGTTGATCGTCATCGAATGTGGTGAGAATGATGGTTGGCGGCAGGTCGCCGCGCTGCGCCAGCGCCTGCAACGCCTCCAGCCCGGACATCACCGGCATGCGCATGTCCATCAACACCACATCTGGACGGACGGTGGCGATCAAATCCAGCGCCTGACGGCCGTCGGCGGCCTCACCCACCACTTCGATGAGGTCATCGCACAGCGCCAGCAGCGAGCGCACGCCCTGCCGCACCAGAGTCTGATCATCAACCAGGCATACGCGAATCATGAGCAGGCTCCAAAGGCAGGTGAACTTCCAGCGCGAAACCGCGGCCGCGCGCACTCGATAGCGCCATTGTGCCGCCAACGGCGGCCAGACGCTCGCGCATCCCGCGCAGGCCATTGCCGGAGGTGACGTGTTCAGCGCCACGCCCATCATCCCGGGCATGCAGTACAACCGCGCTGCCCGAGCGCTGGACACGCAGGCTCAGGGTTCTGGCTTCCGCATGCCGCACGGTATTGGTGATGATCTCCTGGGCGCAGCGCAGCAACACATGCGCGCACTCGGGGTCTTCCAGCGCAAAATCCTCCGGCATGTCCAGCGCTATCTCCAGCGCCGGCACCCCTTCACACAATGCACGCATGGCGGCGCCCAGTTCAATCCGGCCATCCTCACGCAACTGGCTGACCGCCTCGCGGACATCGGTCAGCAACAGCTTGGCCAGCGTATGCGCCTGGCGCACGTGCTCCTGCGCCTTGCCGCTGGAGACATGGCTGGCCACCTCCAGATTGAGGCTCAACGCGGTCAGGTGATGACCCAACAAGTCGTGCAGCTCGCGCGAGATCCGCATGCGCTCGCTCAAGCGGCTGCTCTCGGCCAGCAGCGCGCGGGTGGCGCGCAGCTCCGAGTTGAGCCGGCGTTGTTCGTCGCGCGCCCGTGCCTGCTGCTTGGCGACCAGCCCGGTAACGAACGCAAAGCTGGAAAACCCAACGTACAGCGCCGATTGCAACACCGCTTCGAGCAGTGAAAAATCCTGGCCTTCAGTGAACGCCGGCACCAGTGCGACATGCTGCAAAACCAGCCAAACCACAGCGATCCCCAACGGCAACAACCACGGCAAAACGCCGGCAACCACCAGCAGCAACACGCCGCCCAATCCGCTGCCGCTGGAATGGCTGACCGCGATCGCACTGAGCGAGGCAAACAGCAACAGGCCATAGTCGTACCAGCGTGGGTGGCGCAGGCCGAGCGAACGGGTAACCAGCCAGTAGCTCAGGCCAAAGCCAAGGTAGGAAGACACCCACAGGCGCAGGTTGACATGGCTATTGAGCGCCGCATCGCCACTGTCGCCGGGGAAGTACCAGGAACTGAGCACCAACGGAATACCCACCACCGCCCAGGTGAACAAGCCGGCATAACGCAGCAATTGGGTGTGGTTCAGACGACTCAGCATGCGGCCATCATAGGCGTCGCGACGCTTCTGGCAACAGGCGAAAGGTCATGGCCAAACTCAGGCAGGCTGCATTCGACGCGATGCGTGCGTAGCGTTCACATGCCATAATCGCCCCCTGTCGCGGCCCCCCCGGTGCCTGCGCAAGCCCTTTGGAGTGCAACAGCGGAATGTCGATTCTCATTCGCGACGTGGCCGAGCACGAGCTTGAAGCCGTGCTGGCGCTGAATAATGCCGCTGGTCGAAGCATCTTGCCCATGGATCGGGAACATCTGCGGTTTTTCTTTGACTGCGCAGCGTACTTCCGGGTAGGGCTGATCGACGGCGCGCTGGCGGGGTTTCTGATTGCGCTGACCGAAGACGCCGAACACGGCAGCACCAATTTTCGCTGGTTCAAGCAGCGCTTCGAGCGTTTTTTGTACATCGACCGCATCGTGATCGCCAAAAGCCATCGCGGCGCCGGCCTTGGCCGGATTTTTTACGCCGACCTGCAAAGCTTTGCCGAGGTGCGCTCTCCGCGGATCACCTGCGAGGTTTTCCTGGAGCCGGGCAACGATATCGCGCTGCTGTTCCACGGCACCTATGGTTTCAGTGAAGTCGGCCAACAGCTAATGCCGGGCATCGAGCGCCGCGTATCGCTGCTGAGCAAGGAGATGTGCAGTTGGCCATGGGTGCAGCAAACCTACTGCAGCGGCGAGCATCCGCGCCTGCCCGAGCTACCGTGGCTGGCATCCCGCCCTCACTGCACTGGCGCCAGCCGCCAGGCGACCGGTAGCTGAGGTGTACGGTGTCGGCTGACTCCCTGGAACAGGCGGGTGAACTCAAGTTTGGCCAGGTCGGCATCGCCAATCTGCGGATTCGAACCTTCAACGTGGACACGCTGATCGCCGAAATGCACGAGCGTGTGCAACGCGCGCCAAAGCTGTTCGAACGCGCCGCCATCGTGCTCGATTTCGGCGGTCTGAGCGACTGTCCGAGCGCCGCCGATGTGCGCCAACTGCTGGTCGGGTTGCGTCACGCGGGGGTGCTGCCGGTGGCGCTGGCCTACGGCACCGACGCGGTTGCGGCACTGTCGGTTGAACTGCAATTGCCGGTCTTGGCCAAGTTCCGCGCACAATACGAGCCGGCGCTGGCGATGGCGCCCGCAGCACCTGCGGCAACAGCCGCCATGCCGGAAACACAAGCCGCCCGCACCACCAGTGCGCCCGGGCTGATCCACAAGCAACCGGTGCGCTCGGGCCAGCAGGTCTACGCGCAAGGCCGCGATCTGGTGCTGACTGCCGCAGTCGGCGCCGGTGCCGAAGTCATTGCCGACGGCTCAATCCATGTCTACGCGCCGCTTCGCGGTCGCGCCCTGGCCGGCGCCCAGGGCGACACCAGCGCGCGCATTTTCTGCCGCGAGTTTCATGCCGAACTGGTCGCCATCGCCGGCAATTATCGAGTCATGGAGGAAATACCGCGCGAGCTGTCCGGCAAGCCGGTGCAGGTCTGGCTCGATGACGGCCGCATCCAGATGGCGGAGATGGCATGATTGCGCCGCACCATGACCGCCATGATTTTATCGCTCGGGGTTTTATCGCTCGGGGTTTT
>PFJA01000125.1:0-1990 GCA_002782905.1 Lysobacterales bacterium CG_4_10_14_3_um_filter_64_11 | reverse complement strand
GGTTTTGTCGCTCGGGGTTTTGTCGCTCGGGGTTTTGTCGCTCGGGGTTTTGTCGCTCGGGGTTTTGTCGCCCGGGGTTTTGTCGCTCGGGGTTTTGTCGCTCGGGGTTTTGTAGCCCGGGTTGAGGCCGCAGGCCGTAACCCGGGTCAAGCCGCAGGCCGAAACCCGGGTCAAGCCGCAGGCCGAAACCCGGGGTTTTGTAACCCACGATCAGGCAGCCGCAAATCTTAATGGAGAACGTATTTTGACCGAGATCATCGTAGTCACCTCAGGCAAGGGCGGGGTCGGCAAGACCACCACCAGCGCCAGCATTGCCTGCGGTCTCGCCCGTCAAGGCAAGAAAGTTGCGGTCATCGACTTCGATGTCGGCCTGCGCAACCTTGACCTGATCATGGGCTGTGAACGGCGGGTGGTGTACGACTTCGTCAATGTGATTCAGGGCGAGGCCTCACTCAAGCAGGCACTGATCAAGGACAAGCGCCTGGACACCCTGTTCGTGCTGGCCGCCTCGCAAACCCGCGACAAGGATGCCCTCACCAAAGAGGGCGTGGAAAAGGTACTAGCCGATCTGAGCAACGATGGCTTTGACTTCATCGTCTGCGACTCGCCTGCTGGCATCGAAAAGGGCGCGTTTCTGGCGATGTATTTCGCCGACCGCGCCATTGTGGTGGTCAACCCGGAAGTCAGCTCGGTGCGCGATTCCGACCGCATCCTCGGCCTGCTCGCCAGCAAGACGCGGCGCGCCGAACGCGGCGAGCGGGTGCAGGAGTTCCTGCTGCTCACGCGCTACAGCCCGGCGCGGGTCGCAGCCAACGAGATGCTGTCGATCGCCGATGTCGAAGACATCCTCGGCCTCAAGGCGCTCGGCGTCATCCCGGAGTCCAGCGATGTACTGAACGCCTCGAACAAGGGTGAGCCGGTGGTGCTGGACCCCGAATCGCAGGCCGGCCAGGCTTACGAGGACGCGGTGGCGCGCCTGCTTGGCGAAGAGCGGCCGATGCGATTCACTGAAGCCGGCAAAAAAGGCTTCTTCTCGAAGCTGTTCAAGGGCTGAGCCATGAGTATTTTCGATTTTCTCAAGCCCAAGAAGAACACCGCCTCGATCGCCAAGGAGCGCCTGCGCATCATCGTCGCGCAGGAACGCAGCGCCCGCGGTGGCCCGGACTATCTGCCGCTGCTGCGCCGCGAGTTGCTTGAGGTGATCCGCAAGTACGTCAGCGTCGATGTCGATGCGGTCAAGGTCGATCTCATCAAGGACGGCGACAACGACGTGCTCGATATCTCGGTTGCCCTGCCCGATAGCAATGATGGCGAGTCGAACTCCTCACGCTGAGCACGCAGCGCGCGTGCCCGATGTGCTGCGCATCGCCGACACCGGCTTCGCGCCATGCGCGCAATTGCTGCGTGGGTTTGGCCTCGACCTGCAAGCGGTCGTCGATGGTGAAACCATCCCTGGCAGTTATTGGGGCGAGTGCGAAGCCGGACTGATCGGCAACACGGTTTATGCCCGTGCCGACACCCCGATCCATTCACTTCTGCACGAAGCCTGTCACCTGATCGTGATGCCGGCTGAGCGTCGTGCCATGGTTCACACTGACGCGACCGATTCAATTGCCGAAGAAGATGCCACCTGCTACTTGCAAATCGTGCTCGCGGATCGCTTGCCGGGGGTGGGCCGCGATCGCTTGATGATCGACATGGACCGCTGGGGCTACAGCTTCCGGCTGGGCTCGGCGCGCGCGTGGTTCGAACACGATGCCGAAGATGCGCGCGCGTTTCTGGCTGCTACCGACACGCGTTTGTTGGGCTGAGCAACAACGCACACCGGGGATCGCAGCGCCAACGCGCAGGTCGCAGCGCTGCCGGCAATCCCGGGCTACGCCAGCGCGATGCGCCCCGGGTTACGCGCTGCGCGCTAACCCGGGCTACCAGGAACGTCGATGGTTTGTAGCCCGGGTTGAGGCGAAGCCGAAACCCCGCGGCACCTCGC
>PFJA01000077.1:2499-4720 GCA_002782905.1 Lysobacterales bacterium CG_4_10_14_3_um_filter_64_11 | reverse complement strand
TTCGGTGCGTGGGCGGGTGATCGCACTGAACGCATCGATCCATGCCTGTGCCTGTGCGGCATCGGTGCTCAAGGCGGCTGCGAGCGCGGGGTCGCCGTCGAGCATCCAATCGAGCAAGGGCCGGCCGGCAACCGCGATCTTGAGAAACTTGTGGACATCCAGTGCGGCGGCGTTGCCGACCACGTCGGCGGCAAAACCCGCACCGAGGCAATGGCTGCCTGCTTCGGCGTGCGCGGGCAGGGTGGCGGGCGGCTTGTACAGATTGCTGCCACGCGCATCGGGGTGGCTGGGTTTGAGCGCGTGGGTGACGGACTGAATCTGCGCCACCCGGCGCGCGGCATCGTCGATCCAGAGGGTGTAGCGATGTTGGGAGATCAAAGCATCGCGTTTGGGGTCGTCATCGGCCAGCTTGTCCAGCTTGGCGTCGAGGCGTTCTTTGAGGAATGCCTCGATGGCGGTGCGGAAGGCTGCCGGATCGGGAGGGTCGCGTTCCATAACTGCTCCTTCTATGGATTGTTAAGGCATCGGTGAAGCCCCGAGTACTGGCTTGCCTCGGTTGGCGTTTGGCCTAGCACGGTGGAGTATCAACCCATCTTGTCTCACAGGATGAGACTCATGGCCAAAAAGTTTCGCCACAGCTGCGGGATTACAAGAAATCCTTGGCCCGGACAAACTTTCCATGCTCCCGCGACGCCGGCGGGCGGGCTCGGGGCCATCGGACGCGCGGTGATGGAATCGTAATCCGATAATTCGGATCAGCTGATCTCTTGAAGTCAGCCGCCGCCTGTCAACGCAATGCTCTAAACTTTTTCATGCTGCCTCTGCTGCTCGTATTCGGGCAGCACGGTCGGGTCCGCGCCTGCGAGGCACAGGGATGTGCAAGTGTCGCGAGCGCAGGATGCGCAGGAGCGGTAGGCGCTTGGCTCGACATGCAGCTGGCCAGCTGCGACGGGTCAGTCTGCGGCCAGTACACGCGAAACGATGGCCACTTCCGGCAGCTCGCGAACGGCGCTCACCGCCCGCACCCGCGTCTTTTCGGGGCGACGAGCGCGACAGACGTGCCAGGCACCCGAGGCGTGCCCGACCCAAGCAGAGCAATAAATCTGTACCGAAGGTGTAGGATTTCAAAAAATCCTTTCCCCGGACAAAATTTCCATGCCCGCTGTCGGCTATGAACACCTTCGCCAGCACCTGCGGCTGAGCGCCTTCGCGCCGCCACGGCCGGCGTTGGTCAAGCCGGTATTGCGGATCGATGCGAGCGACAGGTTCATCGCCGTGCCGGCGGCGATGGCGCCGAGCAGCGACGATCTGCTGGGGCACGTGCTGTTCGCGCTCAAGCACGAGGGCACGGATCTGCAGATACTGGCCGAGGCGCTGCCGCATCTGGACGCGGCGCAACTGGTCGCGGCACTGCGCGCCACCCCCAGCGGCAGGTACCTGCGCATTGCCGGCTTTCTGTGGGAGTCGTTGCTTGGCCGGCAACTGGACGGCTTGCCCACATTGGTGGGCGCTACGGTGCCGGTGTTCGATCCGCAGCGATACGTCACCGCGCCAGGACCGCGCTCCTCGCGCTGGCGGGTACAGTTCAATGGCCTGGGGTCGCTGGACTGGTGCGCCACGGTGCGGCGCACGCCGGCCATCGAGGCGGGACTGGCGGCCGACGTGCTGGCGCGCGCCAACACCTTCGCCGCCGGCACGGAACGCGCAATGCTGGATCGCGCGCTGTCGTGGGCGTATCTGGGCGAGACGCGGGCTTCGTTCGAGATCGAGCGCGAAACGCCGGCACCGGACAAGGCGCGCGCCTTCGTCGAATTGCTGCGCCATGCGCACACGCGGCATGCGCTCACCGAAGACTATCTGGTCCAGTTGCAGGCGACGACGGTGGCCAACCCGTTCGATCGCGCAGCAGCGTTCCGTCATCAGCAGAACTGGTTGAGCGACGGCGCCGCAGGGGCGCTGGGCGTGAGCTATCTGCCGCCGCCACCCGAGCAGGTGCCGGCGTTGATGCAGGCGTTGATGGCCTTCGCCAACGAGCAGGCGCGCGCCGTGGAGCCGTTGGTGATGGCGGGCGTGCTGTCGTTCGGCTTCGTGTTCATCCATCCGTTCATGGACGGCAACGGCCGTCTATCGCGCTTTCTCTTTCATCACGCGCTATGCCAGTCCGGTCGTTTGAGCGATGGCTTGATCCTGCCGGTGTCGATCGCCATGGCGCGCCACGAGG
>PFJA01000077.1:0-2432 GCA_002782905.1 Lysobacterales bacterium CG_4_10_14_3_um_filter_64_11 | reverse complement strand
CGATGCCGATACCTTCGACTTCCGCTTCAATGGCAGCGCCAGTCTCTATCGCTATTGGGACGCCACCGATTGCGTGGCGTTCGGCATACGGATGGCGGAAGCGGCCCTGTCGGAAAACCTGCAACAGCAAGTGGCGTTCGCGCGCCGCTACGATCGCGTTGTCAAGGCGATCAACGCGCGCTTCGATATCCGCAACTCTGTGCTGAACACGCTGGTGCTATCGGCACTGGAGCACGGGCGGCTGTCCAAGCGACGGCGCGATCAATTCGCGCATGCGGTGCCGGCGGGCGGGTTCGAGGCCATCGAACAGGCGGTGATGGAATCTTCGTCCGACGAAACGGATCAGCCAGTCGCTTGAAGTTGACGACATCATCGCTTGCGAGTGAAGCCGAGCCATGGATGAAAGCGCCAGCCCTGGCCGGCGTCGGGGATGCTGACGGTGGCGAAGCGCTTGGCGCAGTCGTCGAGCGGCAGGTTGAAGATGTCGGCGTGCTCGCGCAGCAGTGCCATGAAATCATCACTGCCCCAGGGCACGATGCCCTGCCCGCGCACCTCGGCATCGGGGATCCGTCCCATTTTGCCGTCGATGTGCACGTAGAGCTTTTCCCGTTCGCATTTGTCATCGATGACGCGGCGAAGTTCGTAATCGTCCTCGTCGTCGTTCGGTAGCAATACCAGGTCGGTGCTGCGGATCGGATCGAAGCGAAATGGCTGTTGCTGCGGCAGCACGGCGCTGAGTGAGGCGTGTTGGCGCTGCCAGTGGCTGGCGGCATTGATCGGCGGCCACTGCGGTGCGGCGGACTTGCCGCTGCGACGCTCGCGTTCGGAAAGCTCGGGCAGGGTTGCCTGCTGCGTCTGCATCTGCTGGTGCAGGCGCGCATGTTCCAGATCGACCAGTCGTTCGTTCGGCCGCAAGGCATCGGCGGGGCGCGACAGGATGCGCGGCCGCGCATCGATCGCCTCCCATTCGGACGCCTCCAGAAGCTGCTCCAGCGTGTGCGTGCTGAGCTTGAACGCGCGTTCATCACTTTCGAACCCGGGCTTGCAAAACGCCGGCTTGCCCGGATGTTCGAAATCGCGCAGGTTACGTTCGAAGATCAGCAGGTTGGGTTGCTCGACTGGCTCCTCACGATGGCGGCGGATACGCCCGGCAAGCTGGATCAGCGAGCGCATGGACGAGGGTTCCACCACGCCCCAATCGTAGTCGTGATCGCGCCCCACTTCAGTAACCGGCGAGCCGAGCACGATGAACAATTGATCGGGCTCGGGGTGGGCGTCGAGGCGTTGGCGGATGTCGGGCAGGTCGAATACGGCGTCGGGCGTTCTACGGTCGAGCGCGCGATCCAGGCGGTTCTCGATCGCCGAGCGGATCAACAACGGGAACCGCGAGTGATACACGCACAAATGAATGCGCATGCCGTCCGGGGCGCCGAGCGCGTACAAGGCCAGCGCCACGTCGAACAGCGGATCGATGTTGGCCATGCGCACCAGACCGAAACTCACGCGCTTGCCGCTGTGCGGGTCGATGCTGTGATGCACGCGGTGCAGTCGCGCCGCCGCCTCGCGCACCAGGCCGGCGAATTCGCGGCGAATCGTCGCGGCCTCGGCACTGCTGAACGCGATCGGCAACAGGGCGCAGCGACGGCGCACCGTCTGCTTGCCCAGGCGGGTGTGGCGCTGTTGCGCGAATGTCAGATGTGCGTCGGTAAAGGTCGCTGCGTCGGCACAATCGCGTTGCGATTGCGCGAACTCGTCGAACCAGGCGCAACAGACCGCTGGCGCCTCGCCCAGTCGTTCGCCGCGATTGCGCTGGAACATGGCGCGGCCGTCGAGATAGGCAGCAAACAGACCTTCGACCAAGGCGGGCGGCAAGGTGGCGGACGACAGCAACACGCGCGCGCCGAGCAGGCCGGCCCAATGCACCAGCCGGGTCAGGGCGGGGAGATCGGCGAGATCGAAGTCGTCGGGTTCGTCCAGCACCAGGTCGCCGCTCATCAGGCGCAACATCGGCACGATCTGGCGACCGCCGCGTTGGCTTTCGGTCGCAGGAGTCAAATGATCGATGGTGCAGACCAAGATCGGCGCGCTCAGCAGCTTGCGCGGCTGCGGGTCGGGGGTTAGCCGCTGCAACAAGGGGTGTTCGGCATTGCCTTCATAACGGACGTGACCATCTTCCGGCGTCAGCGCTTGCGTTGAAGCGGAGCCGGATTGCTCGGCAAGTTCGGCGTAATGCTCGAACAACTCGCGATTAGCGGCACCGCCGACCTGGATCGCCAGGTCTTCGTCGTCCAACGTGAGCAGCTCGCGGAAGGCGCGCCCGGTTTGTAGTGTCAGCGTGCGCAAACCCATGGCGAAGGCGCAGCGCATGCCCAGCGCCGGGTCTGACAGCGCGTTCATGATGCGGGCATTGGCCAAGGTTTTGCCACAGCCGG
>PFJA01000292.1 GCA_002782905.1 Lysobacterales bacterium CG_4_10_14_3_um_filter_64_11 | reverse complement strand
GATCCTTGGTGACCACGGTCCAGCCATCAGGCAGCACGCGGGTGTGGCGGGCACCGGCATTGACCATCGGCTCGATGGTGAATGTCATGTTCTTTTGCAGGATCACACCGGCACCGGGGCTGCCGTAATGCAGCACCTGCGGGTCTTCGTGATAGACCCGGCCAATACCGTGACCGCAGTATTCGCGCACCACCGAGAAGCGCTCGGACTCGACATAACTCTGGATCGCGTGGCCGATGTCGCCCAACGTTGCCCCCGGCCGCACCGTGCGGATGCCGCGAAACATCGCCTCGCGGGTAACCTCGACCAGCCGCCGTGCCAGCACCGAGGGCTCACCGGCGTAGTACATGCGGCTGGTGTCACCATGGAAGCCGTCCTTGATCACGGTGACATCGATGTTGACGATGTCGCCATCCTTGAGCACCTTGGATGGGCTCGGAATACCGTGGCAGATGACGTTGTTGACCGACGTACACAGCGTCTTGGGAAAGCCGCGATAGCCGACGTTGGCCGGGATCGCGCCCTGCACGTTGACGATGTAGTCGTGACAGATGCGATCGAGCTCTTCAGTGGTGACGCCAGGGCGCACATGCTCGCCGATCATGTGCAGCACGTCGGCGGCCAGACGGCCGGCGACACGCATTTTTTCGATGTCTTGTGGGGTTTTGATAGAGATAGCCATGCGCTGATTATCCGTTACTTGCGCCACATTGCGCCAGCCCGCTATAATTCGCCGGTTGCATTGGCCTGATTCGGGCCATTGCCACCGCCCACGCCGGGCGTCACCGGTGAATTCACACACGCGGCAACACCCCCGCCTCGGGGTGCCCAGCCCAATACAACGGGTCACGGGTTCGTGGCGGTGCTCGCGTGGAGGCCCAACCCCGGAGTCGATATCGCCCACAGCGGCGAGCTTCTCCCTTTGCCCAGGACATCACCATGCCCCAAGTCACCATGCGCCAGATGCTGGAAGCCGGCGTGCATTTCGGCCACCAGACCCGCTACTGGAACCCGAAGATGGCGCCGTATATCTTCGGCGCCCGCGGCAAGATTCACATCATCAACCTCGAAAAAACCCTGCCGCTGTTCACCGACGCCACCAATTTCATCTCCGGCCTGGCGCAAAAGCGCGGCACCATCCTGTTTGTCGGCACCAAGCGCTCGGCGCGCGATGCGGTCAAGGAAGAAGCCATCCGCTGCGGCATGCCCTACATCGCCCTGCGTTGGCTCGGCGGTGCGTTGACCAACTTCCGCACCATCAAGCAGTCGGTATCGCGTCTGAAAGAGCTGGAAGCCGCTGAAACCGACGGCACCTTCGAAAAGCTGGTCAAGCACGAGGTACTGCAACGCCGTCGTGAGCGCGACAAGCTGGAAGGCTCGCTCGGTGGCATCAAGAACATGGACCGCCTGCCCGACGCCCTGTTCGTGATCGATATCGGCAACGAAAACATCGCGATCCAGGAAGCCAGGAAGCTCGGCATCCCGGTGGTGGCCGTGGTCGATACCAATTACGACCCGAGCCTGATCGACTACCCGATTCCGGGCAACGACGATGCCATCCGCGCGGTGCAGCTCTACGCCCGCGCCATCGCCGACGCGGTGCTCGAGGGCAAGGCCGCTGCGCCGATCATCGCCAACCCACGCGACGAGTTTGTCGAGCTCGATGCCGATGGCAACCCGCTGGCCGCCAGTGACGACAGCAAGGGCGCACCGCCCCGTCGAGCGCCGGCCAAGAAGGGCCCGGCCCGTCGCGCACCGGCACCGGCGCGCAAGGCTGACAACAAAAGCGCCGAGTAAGCGCAGCGGCGTGCGCTGACGATTGTCATCGCGCGCCGTTACCTTGGCGTGGCACGGGCCGTCGGGTCGTGCCGTGCGCCAATCGTTTTCCTCGCAGCCGGCCTCGCCACCGCGCGAACGGCTGCTCAAGGTCGATCACCGACCCTCCCGAATACCGTCAAGAGGTAATGCAATGGAAATCACCGCCAGCATGGTCAAGGAACTGCGCGAGCGCTCCGGCGCCGGCATGATGGAGTGCAAGAAAGCGCTGAGCGAAAACCACGGCGACATCAATGCCGCCATGGAATACCTGCGCAAGTCCGGCCTTGCCAAGGCCGACAAGAAAGCCAGCCGCATTGCCGCCGAAGGCCGCATTGTGGTTGCCACCAGCACCGCGCACGCCGTGCTGGTCGAGATCAACTCGGAAACCGACTTCGTCGCCAAGGACGCCAGCTTTGTGGCGTTTTGCGATGCCGTGGCCGCTGCCGCGATCGCTTCGGGTGCCACCGATGTCGAGGCGCTGAAGTCGGCCACCCTCGCCGATGGCAGCGTTGAAACCGCGCGCCAGGCGCTGGTTGCCAAGGTCGGTGAAAACGTCCAGGTGCGGCGCATGGTGCGCATCGACAGCGCCAACACCATCGGCGCCTATGTGCACGGCGGCCGCATTGGTGTGCTGGTCGAGGCCAAGGGTGGCGATGCCGAGCTCGCCCGCGGTCTGGCCATGCACGTGGCGGCGATGAACCCGCAATACGTGTCGCCGGCACAAGTGCCGGCCGAGTTCGTCGCCAAGGAGAAGGAAATCGCGCTGGCGCAGATGTCGGAGAAAGACCAAGCCAAGCCGGCACCCATCCAGGAAAAAATGATCAGCGGCAAGGTCAACAAGACCCTCGCCGAGATCAGCCTGACCGGCCAGAGCTACGTGCTCGACACCAATGTGACGGTCGAGAACGCGCTCAAGGCCGCCAAGGCTGAAGTGATCGGCTTCGTTCGCCTCGCGGTGGGCGAAGGTATCGAAAAGCAGGAAGACGACTTTGCTGCCGAAGTGATGAAGCAGGCGGGTCTGGCCTGAGACATCCACTCACCCGGCGTTGAAAAGAAGGCCGCAGCGATCTGCGGCCTTTTGTTTTGGGTCGCAGCGATTGCCAGCACCGATACCGGCTCGCACAATGCACAGTCCCGCGCCTGCAATCGAGATTCCACGGTGACTGCCAGTCTTTTTGAGCTTCGCACCCAGATCGACCAGCTCGATCAACGCTTGATCGCGTTGCTGGGCGAACGCGCCACGCTCACCCGTGCCGTCGGTGAATACAAACACCGCCACGGGCTGCCGCTGTACGCGCCCGAACGCGAGGCGCAACTGCTGGGCGCGCGCCGCGAGCAGGCCCGCGCCGCCGGGCTGGACCCGGCGCTGCTGGAGGACATCCTGCGCCGGGTGATGCGCGATTCCTACGCCAGCCAACAGGCGCAATTCCCGGCCACCGGCGACAGCAGTCGCGCGGTCGTGATCGTCGGCGGTGGTGGCGCACTCGGCCAATTGCTGAGCGGCTTGTTTGCGCGTTCCGGTTACCCGGTGCATGTGCTGGAAAAAGACGACTGGGCGCAGGCGCCGGCCTGGTTCGCGAATGCCGGACTGGTGCTGCTGGCGGTGCCGATCGAACACACCTGCGCCATTATCCGTGCCCTGCCCGCACTGCCCGCCGACTGCGTGCTGGCCGATATCACCAGCATCAAGCGCGCGCCGCTGAACGCCATGCTGGAGAGCCACCCTGGCCCAGTGGTCGGCCTGCACCCGATGTTCGGCCCGGATGTCGGCAACTTGGCCAAACAGGTGGTGGTGGTCTGTCATGGCCGTGATCCGCAACGCTGCCAGTGGTTGCTGGAGCAGTTCACGGTGTGGGGCGCGGTGCTGCGCGAGGAGCAGCCCGAACGCCACGACCGGGCGATGGTGCTGATCCAGGCGATGCGCCATTTCAGCAGCATGGTGTACGGGGTTTTTCTGCAGCGCGAGGGTGCTGATCTGCACGAACTGATGCGCCTGAGCTCGCCGATTTACCGGCTGGAACTGGCCATGGTTGGCCGCCTGTTCGCACAGAACCCGGCGCTGTATGCCGACATCATCCTCGCCGCCGAGCACTTGCCCGATTTGATCGACCAGTACCGGCACACCCTGGACGCGTTGTTGGCGATGGTGCGCGATGCCGACCGCGCTGCACTGATTGCGCAATTCAACGATACCAGTGCCTTCTTCGGCGATCTGGCCCCGGCCTTGCTGCACGAAAGCGCCGATCTGCTGCGCAAGGCGCACGATGCCCGCGACCCGGGTTGAGCCGTGCGTGGTGTCCGCCGCGCGCGGCCAAGGGACCGCTGAACAATCTGTCATTGCGAGGAGCGAAGCGCCGTGGCAATCCAGAAATACTCAGAGAATCAGGACGCTGGATTGCTTCGCTGCGCTCGCAATGACGCCAGATGTGGTTTATTCAGAGCATCCCTAACACGGCTGAGTTGATCGCGATCAAGGCACGCCGCCAGCCGTGCGACCAGCATCGGGTGATCGCCAGATCGTGCGAGGTACCGAGTGCCGCAGCAACCGCCCCTGCCAACGCCACGCAACCCGGTCGCCGCCGCGCCGGGCGACAGCGGCAGCGCTGTGGCCACGACGCTGACACAACAGCGCCCGTGGCTGCGCCATTACGGCGCGGTGCCGGCGCAGTTGCACTACCCCGACGCCACGCTATACCAAATGATCGCGGCCAGCGCCGCGCGTGCGCCCACCGCGATCGCCTGGGATTTTTTCGATACCCGCGCCAGCTATCGCGCGTTGCTGGCGCAAATCGATCGCTGCGCCGATGCGCTGGCCAGCCTGGGCCTTGGCGCCAGGCAACGCCTGCTGATCGTGATGCCAACCACACCACAGGGCGTGATCGCGTTTTATGCCGCCAACAAGCTCGGCGC
>PFJA01000142.1:18751-18953 GCA_002782905.1 Lysobacterales bacterium CG_4_10_14_3_um_filter_64_11 | reverse complement strand
CTGTCTGCTGGCAGATGAATCCGGCCTGATTTGCGCCACTGCTTGGCTCGAATATGCCCGCGGCGAACCCATGCTCATCAGCAGCCGCGATCACCATCGACCAGAGAACCGACCCCGCCTGAGCCCCCTGCCTCTGCGTGAACACCGCGATGGCAACGTCACCCCGGCAGACGAAGGGGCCCTGCTCACCGCACCACCGCCG
>PFJA01000142.1:0-18723 GCA_002782905.1 Lysobacterales bacterium CG_4_10_14_3_um_filter_64_11 | reverse complement strand
GCCCAGATATTCGAATGGAATGACGGCAATCGGCAATGCCGCGGCACTGCCGCCAGAAATCTCGATTTCCAGCGCCTGTGCAAACGAAAGCGCGGGCAACAGCAGGGCCAGCAACAGCGCAAAAACTCGCTTCATGGGTTCAACCTTCCGGGGCGACAAACGTGAATAACAGGTCGGGACTGAACACCGATTCGAAGCCAGTGTAGGGCAAGGGCTCGGCCTTGCGTACCGCCGCCTCCACCGAGCGTCGGCCCAGTTCATCGTACGGACAGCTTGGATCGATGCTGACCGCGATCACTTCGCCGCCGACGATCTGGCGAATGCGCAGCTTGCATGGTTGCCCCGGGCGCACTGTTTCCGGCCGCAACCAATTGCTTTCGACAGCACGCTGAATTGCCAGCACGTACTGCGCCTTCAAGCTCTCATCCACGCCCTCGTTGCCAGCGCGCGCCGGTGCGGGTGCCGGCGGACCGGGCTCTCGGGTCGGTGCCGAGGGCAATTCAGGCCGTGCATCACGGGTCTGCTGCAAGCGCTCGGCGGCCAACCGCGACTGCCTTTCGGCGGCCTCGCGCTGACGGCGGATATCGGCCAGCTTGCGCTCGCGCTCATCGCTTTCGCGGCGCAGGCGTTCACGCCGTTCGGCCTCGGCTTTCTGCGCCTGCTGTTCGAGCAGAATCTGTTCCTGACGCCGACGCTCAACGGCTTCTTCGCGCGCCTTGGTTTCGGCCTGTTGCTGCGCCAGCCGCGCTACCCGCTCCTGTTCACGCGTGTCCGGCTTCGGCAGCGGCGCCTGCGGCTGCGGTTGCGGCGGCGTTGGTGCCTGCTGTGGACTGGGTGCGGGTAGTGGTTGCGGCGGCGGCGCTTCCGGCTCGGGCGCTGGCGGCTCGGGTTTGGACGGTGCGGCCGGCTTCGGCGGTGCCGCTCGCGGCGGCGTTCGGCCGGTGCCCGGTTCGGTGACCAGCACCGCCTCGATCACCGGGCCGGCAACCGACAGGCGTTGTGGCGGCCGCGACCACCACAAGCCGACAAACAACAGCGCCAGCAGGCCGGCGTGCAACGCCAGCGCCAGCAGCAAGGCACTCAGTTTGTCCGCAGCGGTTTCCATCAGGGTCGTGTGCGTGCCGTATCATCCACCGGCTGACTCATCAGCCCAACCTTGGCGACACCGGCCTGTTGCAGCAACACCATGACCTGATACACGGCGCCGTAGCCGACCTGCCGATCACCCGCGATGAGCACCGGCACCCGCGGGTTGTTGCGCACGAATGCCGAGACCTTGGCGACCAGGTTATCGGCCGAAATCGATTCCTTCGGCACCCCTTCCAGGGTCAGAAAATAATTTCCGGCGGCATCGACCACGATCACCACCGGGTCTTTCATCTGCTCGACCGGCTTGGCATTGGATTGCGGCAACTCGATATCCACACCGAGGTTCAACAGCGGCGCGGTGACCATGAAAATGATCAACAGCACCAACATCACGTCGATATAGGGCACGACATTGATATCGGCCTTGAGTTTGCGGCGTTTTCGGCGCGGCGACATGGGCGGTGTTCTGTAGTGAGTGGAAAATGGGCGGATACAAGCGAGCGCGGCTGGCGTCAATCAGCGCAGCGCGCGTTACTCATCGACATGCGACTGCCGCTGCAGGATCGACGAGAACTCCTCGGCGAACGCTTCGTAACGCACATTCAAACGCTCCACCTTGGTTGCGAAGCGGTTGTACGCCCACACGGCCGGAATCGCGGCAAACAAGCCCATGGCGGTGGCAATCAGCGCTTCGGAGATGCCCGGCGCGACGGTGGCGATGGTCGCTTCCTTGACATTGGCCAGACCCTGAAAGGAAATCATGATGCCCCAGACCGTACCGAACAAACCCACATACGGGCTGATCGAACCGACGCTGGCGAGAAACTCGAGATTGGTTTCCAGTTGATCGACCTCACGCGCCAGTTGCGCACGCATGCCACGCTGCGCGCCCTCGAGCTGGGTGCGCGCATCAACCCCGCGCTTGTTGCGCAAGCGGGTGAAGTCGCGGAAACCGGCCTCGAACACCGCCTCCAGACCATTGACCTCGCGTGCGCTCACTTCGCGATAAAGCTGACCCAGATCGACACCGGACCAAAACTTTTCCTCGAAGGATTCGGCCTCGTCGGCGGTACGATCGAGCACCTTCTTCTTGCGAAAGATGATGAACCACGACGCCACCGATGCGATCAGCAGCAGAATCATCACCAGTTGCACCGGCAGGCTGGCGTGCAGCACCAGCAAAAACAGATTGATTTCGTTGTTCATTTCACCTTGTCCAATGAGTGAATCCGTTGCCACAGCCACGCCGGCAACGGACGTGGGCGAAACAACGATGCCGTCAAGCAGGCCGCCCGCACACTGGCCTCGACCAGCACCCGCTCGCCGCAACGTATCTGCTGCGCAAACATCAGGCTCGCCAGCCGCGCCCGCGTCACTTGCACGCTCACGCTCAGCACATCGTCCAGCCGCGCCGGCGCCAGAAAATCGATCTGCATGCCACACACGGCGAACAGCATATCCTCGCGCTCGCGCAAATCCTGCTGGCCGACGCCGAGACTGCGCAGCCACTCGCTGCGCGCACGTTCGAGAAACCGGATGTAGCTGGCGTGATAAACCACACCGCCGGCATCGGTATCTTCCCAATACACCCGACAACTGTGCATGAACGACGGCCCAATGCCGGCACCGCGATCGGCCACGCGGCTCATGTCGGGGTGTCCTCGGTGGCGAACAGGTCCGGATCGACGGGCCGCTGCGGTGGCTTCAGGCCCAGATGCAGCCAGGCCTTGCGGGTGAGCATGCGTCCGCGCGCCGTACGCATCAGATAACCTTGCTGGATCAGGTACGGTTCCAGCACATCCTCGATGGTGCCGCGATCCTCGCTGAGCGATGCGGCCAGCGACTCCACGCCGACCGGCCCGCCCTCGAAATTGTCGATCATGGTGCGCAACAAGCGGCGATCGAGATCATCGAAACCCTCGGCATCGACCTTCACCATCGCCATCGCCGCGTGCGCCACTGCCAGCGTGATCACGCCTTCGGCGCGCACCTGGGCGTAATCGCGGGCGCGCCGCAACAAGCGGTTGGCGATACGCGGGGTACCACGCGAGCGCCGCGCGATCTCGGTGGCGCCGGCATCCTCGCACACGATCCCCATGATCCGCGCCGAGCGGTGCACGATAGCGCTCAATTCTTCCGGCGAATAGAACTCCAGCCGCTGCACAATGCCGAAGCGATCGCGCAACGGACTGGTCAGCAGGCCGGCACGGGTGGTGGCGCCGATCAGGGTGAACGGCGGCAGATCGAGCTTGATCGAACGCGCCGCCGGCCCTTCGCCGATCATGATGTCGATCTGGTAATCCTCCATCGCCGGATACAGGATTTCCTCGACCACCGGCGACAGCCGATGAATCTCGTCGATGAACAGCACATCGTTGGCTTTGAGGTTGGTCAGCAACGCCGCCAAGTCACCGGGCCGCTCGATCACCGGGCCCGACGTGGTGCGCAGATTGACGCCAAGCTCGTTGGCGATGACGTTCGACAGCGTGGTCTTGCCGAGGCCCGGCGGGCCAAAGATCAGCACATGGTCCATCGCCTCGCCGCGCCGCCGCGCCGCTTCGATGTAGACCTTCATCTGCTCGCGCACCGGCTGCTGGCCGAGGTATTCGTCGAGCAGACGCGGTCGGATCGAAGCCTCGATGCGGACTTCTTCGGGCGATTCATCGGGCGAAACCAGGCGATCGGTCATGGGCTTAACGCGTAATGGGAAGGCGCCAGTATGACCTGTGGCGAGGGCACGGCGTCCGCATGGCGCCGCTATAGCGTATCAAGTGGTAGCCCGGGTTGAGGCTGCAGGCCGAAACCCGGGGCCGCAGCACGGTTACGCGAACGCACCATCAACCCCGTCACTGCCCGCCGCGCTGGCTTTCCGTCTTGTGGCAAAGTGACCGGACGCACCAACGATATGTCCGGTCTATGCGTGTGATCGCCGCGCCGAAAAGACCCCACCACACATCAGGGTGTTCTTTTGGTGGGATAACGTGATCCGTCCCGCCGTGCATAACCTTCCGCGTCGAACACCATGTCGATGTCGGGGTATTCGCCATGATCCTTGTCGCGATCACCCGCGCTGATGGCGACGAAGACGCATTCCTGGTCGCTGCGATTCTGCAAATGATGGCCGTTGCTCGCGCCCTTCGGCCAGGCAGCGATATCACCCGCGCGCAGTACGGTTTCGCCATCGTCCTCCACCAGCACCGCTGCGCCCGAGATCATCACCAGCAGCTCGTCTTCCTCAGCGTGCCAATGGCGTTGAGAAGACCATGCGCCGGGCTTGAGCACCACATGACTGGCGCCCATATGGGTAAGGTCGCCCGGCCCGGAAAGACGCCGGTACCAGCGCCCCTGCACGGGGGCATTGAAGGGCACCGGGTAGCCCGTGGTGTTGCTCTGCGAGATCGAATCCAGATCGAGTTTGGGCATCGTGCGCACCTTGGGGAACACAACGAATAGCTGGCAATTTTCCGGCTCGCCATGCGCTGTACTGCGGGCACCGTATCCGGCGGTAGTTGCACAGGTGCGCACTCCGCTGGCAAAAACCAGTGACACCCAGGGAGAACGCCGAAAAGCACCGGGGGCGAACCAGCACGATTGACAGCAAGCCTTGTTGGCGAGATTGTGGGTGTCCCGGATCAGGATAGGATCAGGATATCCCGGATCAGGATACCTCAACGACAAGTGGGGCGACGTAGAAATTCAGCACCTGTAGCACAGTGGGGCCTCAAAGCCCCGGACACACAAAGCTCCGCAAAAGTCCCGCAAAGAAGCTGGATACCAGCTGTAGCCTGCCCTCGAATGCTTTAGTCGGGGGCTGGCATGACGACGCTTAAGTAAGTGCCATTGGGGTCAGGCTTAGATTCCTCCGCAATAATTTCAGTCTGACCCATATCGATTGCACCCCGCGAAAGCTCTTGGTGCTTCGCTGCTGCCACCATCGTTGCGGGTTACAGGCCTTAGTTGCGCAACGCCGATTTGAGCGCCTTGCGGATGATCGCTTCGGCATCGTCGCCTTCGGCGCGCACCTGCTCGACCATGCGCGCGGCTTCGGCATTTTTGTAACCCAGTTGCTGCAACGCCACGGTGGCTTCACTGACCGGGTCGGCCGGCACTGCGCCGCCGTGGCCCAGGCTCGCGCCGCCACCACTGAAAGTACTGGCGCGATCACGCAGTTCCACCACCATGCGTTCGGCGGTTTTCTTGCCAATACCGGGGATGCGGCACAGCGCGGTCACATCGCTGGCCTGCACCATGCGCGCGAACTCATCGACGCTGACGCCCGACAACACCGCCAGCGCAATTTTGGCACCAATGCCGGTGACCTTCTGCACATCGCGGAACAGGCGGCGCTCGGCTTCGCGCAGGAATCCGTACAGCGATACCGAATCTTCCTTCTGCGCGTAATGGGTGAACAGGCTCACTTCCCGGCCCAGATCGGGCAGGTCGTAGAAGGTGCTCATCGGCGCTTCCAGCTCGTAGCCAACGCCATGCACGTCGATCACCAGCCACGGCGGTTGCTTGTGAATCAGAGTGCCCTTGAGTCGTCCGATCATGTCAGCTCCAGAAAACCATCATCGCCGGCTGCGTCCACGCCGCCGCAGCAGCGCCGAGCCTACTGTGCCGGTGCGCTCGGCCAAGTTGCGGGTATGCGCGTGGGTGATCGCCACCGCCAGCGCATCGGCGGCATCGGCCTGCAATTTTTCGTGCAAGTTCAGCAACACACCGACCATATGCTGCACCTGCCCCTTCTCCGCCGCACCGCGCCCGACCACTGCGTTTTTGATCTGCATCGGCGAATACTCCAGCACCGGCAAATCACGCGCCACCACGGCGCAGATCGCGGCGCCGCGCGCCTGCCCCAGCTTGAGCGCGGAATCGGGATTCTTGGCCAGAAAAACGCGCTCGATCGCTACCTCGTCCGGATGCCAGGTGTCGATCAACGCCCACAGCCGAAACAAGATCGCCTTCAATCGCTGCGGAAAATCCTCGGCGCCACCGACATGCAGTGCCTCGTGGTGGACATGCAGGCAATGGCCGGTGCCATCGGCATCGACGATACCCACACCAGTGCGCACCGAACCCGGATCGATGCCGAGGATGCGCACAGAGCCGGGACTGGGGTGTAGTGCGCGTCCAGGTGGTAGTGGTGAAATCAAGACCGGGGCTCTCCAGTGGCGTGATAAAACCGGGACTCTCGAGCGCCACAGCAAGGAGCCTGAAGCCAAAACAACCGTCCGCAAACGACCATTTGGCTTTCCCCAGCCCCCGAGTCACTCCACCGGCAGCACGGCGTTGTGCGACACATCGCTGACGTCATCGAGTGCTTCGAGTTTTTCCAGCAGATCGAGCAAATCGTCCTCGAGCTCCTCGGGCACCGCGACGCGATTGCCCGGACGCATCACCACGCCGGCGTGTGCGGCATGCAAACCGGCTGCAACCAGCGCCTGCTGTACCGCTTCGAACTGATCGGGCGCGCACAGCACCGCGCTCTCACCGTGTTCGTTGACCACATCATCGGCACCGGCGTCCAGCGCGGCTTCCAGCACTTTCTCCTCGGCCGCCGCATCGCCATCGGTGGCGAACACGATCTCGCCACAACGGTTGAACTGGAATGCCACCGAACCACTGGTGCCGAGGTTGCCGCCGTGTTTGGTGAGTGCGTGGCGAACATCGGCAACCGTACGTACCGGGTTGTCGGTGAAGCAATCGATGATCAGCGCGATGCCGCCGGGGCCATAACCCTCGTAGCGCAACTCCTGCATGTCGGCACTGCCATCGGCCCCGGAACCGCGCTTGACCGCGCGATCGATGGTGTCGCGGGTCATGTTGGCCGACAGCGCTTTGTCGATAGCCGAACGCAGGCGCGCGTTGCTGGCGGGATCGGCTACGCCGGAGCGGGCAGCGACGGTGATTTCACGGATCAGCTTGGTGAATACCTTGGCGCGCTTGGCGTCTTCGGCGTTCTTGCGACCTTCGATCGACGGACCTCTACCCATAAACGGCCTGCACCTGAATCCAGTGGACAAGCGGGTGATTTTACCTGATTGCCGGCGTGCAAAGCGGCAATTGTCCGACGCGCAGAAACTGCGTGGCGCGCGCCGCCACCGCACGCGAAAACACCAGCCCACTGTGGCTTACCGGCACGGTGCAGTGCGCTGCAAGCCCGGGCAACCGCGTTTCGGCTACCGCCACGGTGCCGTCGTGCGGACGCGGCAAATGGCCCGGCAGCACACCCAATCCCAGCGGCAAGGTGCCGGCAATCATCGCCACCTGCGCCGTGCCCTGCCAGGTGGGCAAGCCGGTTTGCAGCAAATCCAGGCTATCGCCGAGCAGATGCCGGCCACCCGGCCAGCGCGCCAACCCCTGTGCGGCGGCGCTGCCGCACAGCGGTGAACCCAGACACAGCACCCGATCCACCGGCACGTCCGGCGCCATCCGCAGGGCCGACAACGCCATCAAGCCGCCAAGGCTGTGCGCGACAATGTGCAGCGGCCCGGGGCCGAGCGCGCGCAAGGTGGCGATCAACAAGGGTACCGCCGCGTCCGGGCCACCGTGCACGCTCGGGTAATCGAGCGTGCTGACCGCGAAGCCGGCCGCGCGCAGCCGACGCGCCAACAGGCCGAGCGCAGCGCTACGCATCCACAGGCCGTGCAGCAGCAACACCGGAACGCGCATGGCGGTGTCGATGGCTTACCCAGCCTCGGTGCGAATATGCAGCTCGCGCAGTTGCGCATCGCCGACCGGCGACGGTGCCGAAGTCAGCAGGCATTGCGCCGAGGCGGTCTTGGGGAACGCGATCACATCGCGGATCGAGTCGGTGCCGGCCAGCAGCGCGGCAATGCGATCGATGCCGAACGCGATGCCGCCGTGCGGCGGCGCGCCGTAGCGCAAGGCTTCCAGCAGGAAGCCAAACTTCGCCTGTGCTTCCTCGGCACCGATGCCGAGCAGATCGAACACCGCCGATTGCATGCCCGAGCGATGGATACGGATCGAGCCGCCGCCGATCTCGTTGCCGTTCAGCACCATGTCGTAACCGCGCGATACCGCGTCACGCGCGTTGGCACGCAGGTCGGCCACGTCATCGATGCTGGGCGCGGTGAATGGATGGTGCAGGGCGAAATAGCGCTGCTCGCCCTCATCCCATTCGAACATCGGGAAATCGGTCACCCACAGCGGCGTCCAGGCGTTCTCGACCAGACCCAGGTCGTGACCGAGCTTCAGCCGCAGGGCGCCCATGAAGTCGCACACGGTTTTATACGGGCCAGCGCCGAACAGCACGATGTCGCCGTCATTGGCCTGCGCGGCATCGAGCACCGCGACGAGGGTGGCGTCGTCTAGGAACTTGGCGATCGGCGAGTTGATGCCGTCGCGGCCTTTGCCGCGCGACTCCACCTTCATCCACGCCAGCCCCTTGGCGCCGTACTTGCCGGCGTACGCGGCGTAATCGTCGATCTGCTTGCGCGAGAGTATCGCCCCGCCCGGCACCGTCAGCGCCGCGATGCGGCCGTTCGGATGGTTCGCCCACTCGGCGAACACCTTGAACTCGCAACCCTGCACCGCCGGCGCCACATCGCGCAGCTCCATCGCGATGCGCAAATCCGGCTTGTCCGAACCGTAACGGCGCATCGCTTCGGCATACGTAAGTCGCGGAAACGGATCGGCCAGTTCCACTCCCTGCACGTCGCGGAAGATGGTGCGGATCATGCCTTCGACGAAATCCTGGATGTCGCGCTCGCGGACGAAGGCGAACTCCATGTCGAGCTGGGTGAACTCCGGTTGGCGGTCGGCGCGCAGGTCCTCGTCGCGGAAGCAGCGCGCGATCTGATAGTAGCGATCGAACCCGGCCATCATCAGCAACTGCTTGAACAACTGCGGCGACTGCGGCAACGCGAAGAACTCGCCGGCATGCACGCGGCTGGGCACCAGATAATCGCGCGCGCCCTCGGGCGTGGCCTTGGTCAGAATCGGGGTTTCGATGTCCTGGAAACCGCGCGTATCAAGATAACGGCGCAGCGCCGTCACCAGCGCGGTGCGCTTGCGCAGCGTGCGTTGCATGGTCGGGTTGCGCAGGTCGAGGTAGCGGTACTTCAGGCGCACGTCCTCGCCCGGCGTCTCGTGCGAATAGAACGGCAGCTTGTCAGACTTGTTGAGCACCTCAATCTGCTCGGCCAGCACTTCCACCTTGCCGCTGCGCAGACGCTCGTTGACGCTGTGCCGCGCGCGCACCGTGCCGGTGATGCGCAGACAATCCTCGTAACCAACCTCGCTGGCCGCCACGAACGCCGGATTCTCCGGCTCTGCCACCACCTGCACGATGCCTTCATGGTCGCGCAAGTCGATGAAGCACACGCCGCCAAGGTTGCGCGACACATCCGCCCAGCCGCACAGGGTGACACGCAGGCCGATCAGGGATTCGTCGATCAGGCCGCAATAATGGCTACGCATGAAGGCTCCGGCTAACACAACAGGAATGACAGCCGAACATTGTATCGCGGCTGCGACCAACACGCAGGCTGCGCCACCTCTGGCATCACGTTGCGGCAGCAACCATACGCCAAAAATGCGCCAGCACCCGCGCCGCGCCGCGCCCGGGTCGAGTACTGTGCGCCAGCGCGCCGGCGACGTAGGCAATGGCCTCGCCGCAGGCCTGTGGCAATGGCTGGCCAAGCACACACTGCGCGGCAATGGCCGAAGCCAGGGTACACCCGCTGCCGTGGCCCTCGATCGGCAGGCGTGGGTTGCAAAACGCCACGGCTACCCGGCCATCGGCGAAGCGATCGGTGACGATATCGGCCTGCGCAGCACCGCCGGCAGCGGCCGCCAGATGCGCACCCTTCAGCAACACCGCACTCGCACCCAACGCCAGCAACGCACGCATGGCCTGCTCGGCGGCGGCCGCGTCAGCGATCGATTCCCCGAGCAGCCATTCGGCCTCGGGAATGTTCGGCGTCAGCAAACTGGCATGTGGAATCAGGCGACGCATGGCATCGAGCGCGTCGGCATCGAGCAGGCGCGCACCGGAAGTGGCCACCAGCACCGGGTCGAGTACCACACACGGCGGCCGATGGCGCACCATCGCGGTGCGTACAACATCGATCAGTTCGGCGTTGGCCAGCATGCCGATCTTGACGGCAGCCACCCGAAAATCCGCGAAACAGGCATCGATCTGGGCGCGCAGAAACTCGGCCGGTGGCAGATGCACCGCGCTGACCCCGCGCGTGTGCTGCGCGGTCAGCGCGGCAATCGCGCACAGGCCATGCACCCCGTGTGCGGCGAAGGTTTTCAGATCAGCCTGGATGCCGGCACCCCCCCCGGAATCGGAGCCGGCAATGGTGAGCGCGCACAACGGGCGTGGGTCAGCGGTCATCGCGGCGCCTGCGTCACGGCCGGATTACGGTCGCCTGCTGCAGGGGCAAGGCCTGCCTCGCCGCGACCGGGGACGTTCACTGCTCCGGCACGAGCGGCGTCCTGCTCCTGTGGGAGCGCGCCTGCGCGCGAAGCTGTTTCGCCAGATCGTTCGCCGGCAGAGCCAGCCGCAGACGTGATCTGGGGCTGGCTCCCAAAAAAGCACTGGGCTGCATCGGCGGCAAACACAGTTGCCCTTAAAGCACTTCCGACGCGAAGTCGGCCAGCCGCGAGCGCTCGCCACGGCGCAGGGTGATGTGGGCGCTGTGTGGCCACGCCTTGAAGCGATCCACGGCGTATGTGAGCCCGGATGTGGTTTCGGTGAGGTACGGCGTATCGATCTGCTCGACGTTGCCCAGACAGATGATCTTGGTGCCGGGGCCGGCACGGGTGATCAGCGTCTTCATCTGCTTGGGTGTGAGATTTTGCGCCTCATCGATGATCAGCCATCGGCTGAGGAAGGTGCGCCCGCGCATGAAGTTCATCGCGCGAATCTTGATGCGACTGGCGAGCAGATCGTTGGTGGCAGCGCGACCCCAACTACCGCCTTCCTGGGTGTGCGTCAATACTTCCAGGTTGTCGGTCAGCGCGCCCATCCATGGCGTCATCTTTTCTTCTTCGGTACCCGGCAGGAAACCGATGTCTTCGCCCACCGAAACCGTGGCGCGGGTCATGATGATCTCGCGATAACGCTGCTGATCCATGGTCTGCGCCAGGCCCGCAGCCAATGCCAGCAGGGTTTTACCGGTACCGGCGGTGCCCAGCAGGGTGACAAAGTCGATTTCCGGGTCCATCAGGGCGTTGAGCGCGAAGTTCTGCTCGCGATTGCGCGCGTTGACACCCCATACCGCATGTTGACTGTGGCGATAGTCATCGACGATCTGCAATACCGCTCGCTCGCCATTGACGCGCACCACTTTGAGCTCGACCTCATCATCGCCAGGCAGATGCAGAAACTGGCTCGGCTGCCAGCTCTCGCTCGCGTCGCAGGTCAGCTCATAAAACGTGCGGCCTTTTTCGGTCCACGAGCGCAGGTCAGCTTCGTGGCGATCCCAGAAATCCTCCGGCAGGGCGGTCGCACCGGTGTAGAGCAGGCTGAAATCATCCAGCGCGCGATCATTTTCGTAATCCTCGGCGGCAACCCCGACGATCGCCGCCTTGATCCGCAGGTTGATGTCCTTGGACACCAGAATGACTTCGGCACCCGGGTGTTGTTCGCGCAAGGCGAGAATGGAAGCCAGAATCTGGTTGTCCGGCAACACCGTGCCAAAATGCTGGCTGCCATTGCTGGGCTGGCTTTGGAACAGCAGTCTGCCGGGCGTGCGCGACACGTCCAGTTGCAACGACTGTGGCCGCAGCAGACGCAGCCCGGTCGCTACCTTGTCGGCACCATTGGCTTCCAGCAACTCGTTCAGCAGCCGACTGGCCTGGCGCACGTTGCGACTGACCTCGGACATGCCCTTCTTCGCGGCATCGAGCTCTTCGAGCACCATCATCGGCAAAAACACGTCGTGCTCTTCAAACCGGAACAGCGCGGTCGGATCATGCATCAGCACATTGGTATCGAGAACGTAGATGCGCTTGGCGTCGGTCATAAACCCTCAGGCAAGTTGGACAGGCAAAAGCGCGCCACCAGCAAACACCGGCAGCGATGGGATTGAACAGGGTGTGCGGATCATCGGCTGGCGCTGGATGCGGCTTCGAGCTGTTCCAGTACGGCCTGCGCGTGGCCGGGCACCTTGACCCCGCGCCAACTGTGGGCAACCCGGCCTCGCGGGTCAATCAGAAAGGTACTGCGCTCGATGCCCAGCACTTTGCGGCCATACATGTTTTTTTCCTTGATTACGCCAAAGGCCTGGCACACAGCCTCGTCCTTGTCGCTGACCAGCACAAAGCGGAACCCCTGTTTGGCAACGAAATTGTCGTGCGATTTTAGCGAATCGCGCGAGACACCGAGCACCTCGGCTTCGCACTTGCGAAACGCGGGCAACAACGCGTTGAACTCCTGTCCCTCGGTGGTGCAGCCCGGGGTGGAATCCCTGGGGTAGAAGTACAGCACCAGCCAGCGCCCGGCATAGTCGCCAAGGCTGCCAAGCTTGCCGCCCGACAACGCCAGCGGCAGATCGGGAATCGCGTCGCCAGTATCCAGCATCGAGTGTCCTTTAACGTGAACGTCGCACCGCGACCACCTTGCCGACCCTCTCCCACCGAGAGAGGGTCGGGGTGAGGGATACGATCATGGCGCAAGCGACTTTCATGATAGGGCGAGTCGAGAGGACCATGACCGTTGTCGGCTCAAAACTTCATCGGATCCATGATCGCATCGAGATTGAGGTGATCGCAGAACTCGAGAAAATCGTCGCGCAAGGCGGCAATGTGCATCGAGGCCGGGATACCCACCGTGATTTGCGCGGAAAACATTTCGGCGCCGGTCTGCATGGCGCGATAACGCATGCTTTGCAGATTTTCCACGCTGATACCCTGGCGATCGAAAAAATCGGCAAGCTGGAACAGGATACCGGGCTTGTCGGCTGCCACCACTTCGATCACGTAAGGCAGCAGTTCGCTTTGCAGTGCCTTGCTGCCGGTACGATACCAGGTGAGGCGCAGGCCATCCTCGCGTTCCAGGCGCGTCAGCATGGCTTCGAGCTTGGCAACGGCATCCCATGGCCCCTGTGCCAGCGCCAGCACCGATACATCGGCGCCGATGGTGGACAGACGCGCCTCGATCAGGTTGCAGCCGCTGTCGTTGATGCGCCGCGAAATAGCCAGCAACGGCGACTCCGGGTGCGCGGCGTAGGCACTGATCAGCAGGTTGTTTTCGTTGGTGGCAGGACGTGCAGGCTGGTCGCTCAAGGAGATTTCCGGATAAAGCTGAGAGGTGTAATGATACCGGCTCACGCCGACACTGCGGTGATCTCGGGTGAGCATACTTGCCAGTACTCGTCTGCCGCAAGTAACATCGCGTGCTGCGCCCTTCGATTCACCACCGCAGCACCGTTCGCATCGCCTCGACCGCGATGCAGCGTCACAGGGGATTTCGTTCTTGCAACTCCAGGGATGCATCACGGCACTGGCCACCCCGTTTACCGCCACCGGGGCACTGGACCTGAGCGCCTACGCGCGTCTGCTCGATCAGCAGCGTGCTGCCGGTGTGAGCGGCGTGGTGGTGGCCGGCTCCACCGGTGAGGCGGCAGCGCTGGAACCCGAGGAATACGACGCCCTGCTGCGGCTGGCCGTGGAGCGGCTGGGCAACGACCTGCCAGTGCTCGCCGGAACCGGCCAGTCGAGCACGGCCAAAACCATTCGCCTGAGCCAACACGTGCGCACATTGGGTGCGGCGGCGGCGCTGGTGGTGACGCCGGCCTATGTTCGGCCGACCCAGGAAGGGCTGTTGCAGCATTATCTGGCGGTGGCAGAAAACGCCGGTTTGCCGATTGTGCTGTACAACGTGCCCTCGCGCACCGGCTGCGACCTGCTACCGGAAACCACTGCCCGCCTGCACACGCACCCCGCCATCATCGGCATCAAGGAAGCGGTATCCACCGCGCAGCGCCTGGCCGCATTGCTGCCGCTGAGACGCCCGGATTTTGCCCTGCTCAGTGGCGATGACGCGAGTTGTGCCGAGGCCATCGCCAGCGGTGCCGATGGCGTGATTTCGGTCGCCTCCAACGTGGTGCCGGCCAGCTTTGCGCGATTGTGTGCGCTGGCCGCCAGCGAATCCGATTCAGCGGCCAGTCTGGATTCGCGGCTCGCACCGCTGTACCGTTTCCTTGCCTGTGAGCCCAACCCGATCCCGGTCAAGGCGATACTCGCGCAGATGGGATTGGGGGTTGGCTTGCGCCTGCCGCTGTTGCCGCTGTCCAGCACGCACATCGCACAGTGCCAAGACATGGCCGCCCTGTGCCTGCGACTGGAGGCCGAGATCGCTGCCCAGCCCGGCAAATTCACGACTTCAAGGAGAGACTCATGAACACCCGAGACACCGGCATCCGTTACGCCCTGATCGCCGTCATCGCGGTAACGCTGGTCGCCACGTCGGGCTGTGGCTGGTTTCGCAGCAAGAAGGATCCATACAAGAACGCGGCAGAGAATCGCCCGCTGGAGGTACCGCCCGATCTGGATCGGCCACGCGTCGATGCGGCCATGCAGATTCCAGCGGTCCGCAGCCGCGCGGCGAGCGACACGGCCGCTGCCGGCGCCAGCATCAGCGCGGCGCCACAAGCACTGATCAGTGATGGCCAGTTTGTGCTGGCAGACACCCTCGACAGCGCCTGGCGGCGTGTCGGGCTGGCGCTCGAGCGCATGGACGGGGTCACCGTCGGCACCCGCTCGCAAGCCCTCGGCACCACCGAAGTGGCCTACAAGGGGCAGACCTTCCTGGTCCGCTTGCGCGCGCAGGACGAGAGCACCGAGATTTCGGCCGTTGCCACCGATGGCCGCTCACTTGCCGGTGGCCCGGCAGCGGAGTTGCTGGCCCTGCTCAAAACGCGCCTGGGCTGAGCGTGCGCCATTGCGTTCGCAGCCGGCTCCCCGGGTTTCGGCTTCGCCTCAATCCTGGCTGTCGCGGATTTGGCGTGCGGCGGTGCCGGTTTTCGCGCGTTGTGGCAGCCCGGGTTAGCGCACATCGCACGTAACCCGGGAGCGCGAACCATCAACCCCGGTAAAACCCCGCCCGCGACGCTCGCAACAACTCGCCACTTTCAAGCAACTCCACCGCGATCCGAATGTCGCCATCCATCGCCCGGTCCACCGGCATGAAGGCGATCCGCTCGCGCATTACGGCCAGCGCGCGACCCACCGCAGCACCCGGCGCGAACGCCGGGCAATCCGCCAGTTCCGTGCGCAGACCTTCCACTTCCGCCAGAAATGTCGGATAGGCAGCGCTGTTCGGTGCCGGCGCACCGGCCACCTTGGCGGCGAACTGCGCGGCGTCGCTGCGCCGCGCCAACGCCCGCGCGGCGTTAATCATGTCGCGGCGCAAATCCAGCGCCTGCGCAGCGGTGTACAGCTCCAGCGCCAGCACACGGGCCAGGTCGTCGGTCATGTCCAGCACATGGCGCGCCTCGTTGGCGCCCATCGACACATGGTCTTCGGCATTGGCGCTGGTCGGTATCGAATACACGCAGGCCGGGTGCGCGCGCGTCGCCAGATCGTTGACGATGGCGGCAGCGGTGTACTGCACGATCATGAACCCCGACTCGGTGGCGTCTTCGTTGCCGATCAGGAATGCCGGCAAGCCATCGTTGGTGGCCGGATCGACCAGCTTGTTCAAGCGCCGCTCGGAAATACTGGCCAGCACCGGGATCGCGGCCTTGATGTAGGCCATCGCCAACGCCAGTGGCATACCGTGGAAATGCCCCGCCGACACCACGTGATCCTCGATCTGGCACGCATCGGCCAAATCCGGGAACAGCAGCGGATTATCGGTGACCGCGTTGAGCTCGATGTCGATCACCCGCTGCGCCTGCGCCAACGCATCGCGCACGGCACCGTGTACTTGCGGCATGCAACGCAGTGCGTAACTATCCTGCGGCTGATGCTTCTTGCCGCCGCGGAACGGCCGGAAGCGCTGATAAAACCGTTCGCGGCCGTGCCGCTGGCTCAACGGCACCCAGTCCCAGCCGATGTCGAAACGCAGCTCGCGCGCTTCGCCATCGTCCCAGGCGTCGGGCAGCCACGGCTTGAAACGCGGCACCAGGTGATAGGGAATATCGCGCAGCGTCGACCCAGCGAGCAGCTCGCGCAGCGCGCCGGCGCTGGCGACCTGTCCGGGATGCGGGCGCAGTGCATGCACATGCGCATCGAAGGCACGACCACGGCCAGCAAAGGCATCGAGTGTCATCGCGCCAGCCAGTTCGGCGCTATCGATCAGGCGTTGCAAGCGATCGAGCGATAGCGCCGCGGTGGCCAGCATCTGCGCGGTACCGTTGTTCAGCGCCAGGCCTTCCTTCAGCGACAGCGTTATCGGCGTCAAACCGGCGTGTTGCAGCGCCTGCGCGCCGGGCAAGCGCTCGCCCTGGTAAAACGCCTCGCCGGCGCCGAGCAACACGATGGCCAGATGCGACAACGGCGCCAGATCGCCACTCGCGCCGACCGAGCCGAGCTTGGGTACAACCGGCACCACGCCGGCATTGAGCAAGTCCGCAAGCGCCTGCAAGGTGGACGGGCGGACGCCCGAATGCCCGCGCATCAGGGTGTTGATGCGAATCGCCAGCATCGCGCGCACCACATCCTCGGCGAACGGCTCGCCGGTACACACCGCGTGGGTGATGATCAGGTTGTGCTGCAACTCGCTGGTGAGCGAGCGACCGGAGGGCGCCGCGCCCGGCAATTCATCACGCAGCGGGTGCGCGCCGAGCAGGCGATCGGCATTGGAACCAAAACCAGTGGAAACACCGTAGATCGGTTCCTGCAAGCGCACCTGCTCGGTGAGAAAATCGGCGGCACGCGCAACCTGGCGCAACTGCAACTGATCCAGCGTCACCGCGGTGCCATGCGCCACCGCAAGCAATTGCGTGCGGGTCAGGGAACAACCGTCGAGCGTGATCGGCGGGGTGTTCATACCCCGGCAAATGCCCGTGCCTGCGCCAGTTCCACCTTCAAGGTGGCCGCCAATTCGTCACGCTTGACCTCGAACTGCTGCGCGCGGCGCAGGTCTTTCACCGTCACCGCGCCGCGTGCTGCTTCATCCTCGCCGGCCAGCACCACGAAACGGATACCGGCTCGATCGGCGTACTGCATTTGCCGTGCCAGCTTCCTGCCTTCCAGTTGCACCTCGCTGTTGATGCCGGCGGCGCGCAGCACCCGCGCCAAATGCAGGTAATCGGGCAGGTCCTGATCGCGCATCATCGCCACCAGCACGTCTACCGAACTGTCGGCATCGCGCAGCAAACCGGCCTCGCGCAATTGCCAGAACAGGCGGGTGGCGCCGATCGAAATGCCGACGCCGGGCAGATGCGACTTGCTGTAGTTGCCGGCCAGATTGTCGTAGCGCCCGCCCGAACAGATCGAACCGATCTGCGGATAATCGTTCAAGGTGGTTTCGTACACGGTGCCGGTGTAGTAATCGAGGCCACGGGCAATCGACAGGTTGATGCAGTAGTTGGCCTCGGGCACGCCGAAGGCACGCACCAGCTCGATCACCTCGCGCAATTCCGCGATACCGGTGTTGAAGCTCTCGCTGCCGGTGCCGAGCGCATCGAGCATTGCCAGCGCCTGCGCGTGTGAGCCCGAACGCAGTTTCACAAAGTCCATGATCCGTTGCGCCACGTGATGGGACAATGCGAAATCCGGCCCGACCAGAGTTTCGAACACCGCCTCCGGGCCACGCTTGTCGAGCTTGTCCACCTCGCGCAACACCGCGCCCTGACGGCCCGCATCAACGATGCCCTGCCCTTCGAAGAAGCCGCGCATCAGCTTGCGGTTATTGACCTGGATGGTGAACGGACCGATCGCGAGCTCACTGAAGATGTTGTGGATCAGCGCCGGCAACTCCGCATCGAAACGCAGCGACAGCACATCCTTGCCGATGACATCGACATCGCATTGGTAGAACTCACGGAACCGCCCACGCTGCGCACGCTCGCCGCGATACACCCGCTGCATCTGGTAGCGGCGGAACGGAAATGCCAGGTCGTGCTCGTGCTCGGCCACATAACGCGCCAGCGGCACGGTGAGATCGAAGCGCAGCGCCAGTTCCGGCACGCCATCGCCGACCTTTTCCAGCGCGCCGGTGGATTGCACGAAATACACCTGACGCTCGGTTTCACCACCGGTCTTGGTCAGCAGCACCTCGGACAACTCCATCACCGGCGTTTCGATGGGCAAAAACCCGAAGCGCTCATCGTTGCGGCGGATCACATCGAGCATGCGCTGAAACGCGATCTGCTCGCGCGGTAACAGTTCCATGACGCCGGGCATGGTGCGTGGCTTGATCAAAACGGAGGCTCCCTGAAAACGAGGCGGATGCCGGGGTCAGTTCCGGCAGCGAAGTCCCCATAGTTTAGCGCGTGATCCGTATCGGCAGCAGCGGGCAAAACCGGCAGCAAGCAAGCATCCAAATCGCTTTCGCTGCGTCCTCGCGGCCGCGGTCGCGAAGCGAGCGAGCGCAGCGAGTGAAGGCGCAGGCCGCACGGTGCGTCGGCCAAAACCCGGGCAAAACCCGGGTCAGAGTCAAAACCCCAAAACCCGGGTCGCCAAAACCCGGGTCAGAGTGGACTTCAAAACCCG
>PFJA01000183.1:1505-4801 GCA_002782905.1 Lysobacterales bacterium CG_4_10_14_3_um_filter_64_11 | reverse complement strand
GCAAATCGGCGTGCGCCTAGGCCGCCTGCCGCTGCGGCGGCTGCAAAAAGTTGCGCAACAACGCATGGCCGTGCTGGGTGAGGATCGATTCCGGGTGAAACTGCACCCCCTCGACCGCCAGCGTGCGATGGCGCAAGCCCATTATTTCATCGAATTCGCCCTCGGGCGACTGCGTCCACGCGGTCACTTCCAGGCAATCGGGCAATGACGCGCGCTCGACCACCAGCGAATGGTAACGCGTGGCCTCGAACGGATTGGGCAAACCGGCAAACACGCCAACCCCGGTGTGATGGATCAGCGAGGTCTTGCCGTGCATGATCGCCCTGGCGCGCACCACTGTGCCACCAAACGCCTGCCCCAGCGCCTGATGCCCCAGACACACACCGAAGATCGGCACCCGCCCGGCCAGCGTGGAAATCAGCTCCAGCGACACCCCGGCCTCGTTTGGCGTACACGGCCCCGGCGAAATCACGATCCGCGACGGCGCCAGCGCCGCAATCTGCGCCACCTCCAGCGCATCGTTGCGCACCACCTGCACGTCCTCGCCCAGCTCCTGCAGGTACTGCACGAGATTCCAGGTGAACGAGTCGTAGTTGTCGATCATCAGCAGCATGCTCAACTTGACCTTCTGACTGTTGTGAGTGTTTCAGGCGTCAGCCGCGCTCCGCACCATCGCGCAGACCACCCATGTGATTTATCGCAACGCCGGTCAGGAGCCCGCACCCGATGCGCCATTTTTGCACGTCTGCGCCGTGTCCGATCAACGCGGTGCGGGCTTATATCGCTCTAGATTCGGGCTGAAACACGCTGAGATGCCATTCTTGGCAAGCAGCAGCCAAACCAGGGCGCGGGCGGCAACATGGCAGATTCTGGCGGCGACATCGTGACGCTCGACGCGGTCGCCGCGTTACACAAGGCCGGGAGCCGATATCGACCCGTTGCGCGCGTAACCGAGAAATACCTGAGCCCTCGGCATGCTTGCGATACGTCAATGACGCGCCGATAATTCACCTTACTTTTCGCCTTACCGCAGGAGATTCCCATGGCGACCGCGACCATCACACTTTCCAGCAAGGGCCAAGTCGTGATTCCGAAAGAAATTCGCGACGAACTGCACTGGATCGCGGGAACGCAGATCGCCCTCGTTTCCAGCGCCTCCGGCGTCACCCTCAAGGCGGTGCCGAACAAGACCGGGCACAAGCTGGTCGACCTGATCGGCATGTTCAAACATGAGGGCCTCCCCCTGTCCATCGAAGAACTCTGCAAGCCGGTGGACGACAGCGCGGACGACAAAGCCGCCACGAGCCGGCGCCGATGATTGCGCTGGACACCAACATGCTGGTGCGCGCACTGGTCGCCGACCACCCCGAGCAGGCCGCCGTGGTGCGCCAACTGATTGCTGGCGACACGGTGTTCATTTCGCGCACCGTGTTGCTGGAAACCGAGTGGGTGCTGCGCGCGCGCTACCAAAGAACGCCGGCCGAACTGCTGGATTTCTTCCAGGCGCTGCTGAAAACCGACGACACCGTGATCGAGGCCGCCGAAGAAGTACGCAATGCGCTCGACTGGTACGAGCACGGCGCGGACTTCGCCGATGCGCTGCACCTCGCCGCCTGCGGTAGCGCCGTCATGCACACCTTCGACCGCAACTTCTGCGCAGCAGCGCGCGCCGCCGGCATTGCCCCCGACGTACAAATATGCGGGGTTTGAATCGCCGTCCCGCCAACGACCGAAGGAAGTCACTCTGGGGCGCCGACTTTCCGCAGGTCGGCATCGTGGCCCCACCAGCATCGACATATCAGGGAGCACTGGAAGCCCCATAGAGCCGGTCGGACTTGACCTATCGTAGCGAGGGAAAGCCGGTTTGAGGCAGATTTTTCGATCGTTTGAGGTGTGAGCAGGGCTGTATAACGTAGAGAGCGGGAAATCTGACCCATCTCGGCTTTCTTGCACAACTGCATGGATGCAGGCGGTAGAGCCGCGTCTGGAACAGCGGCCGAGAGCACCAAAAGTCGGCGCTTTAGGCGATGCACGAGCAATTGCCGAGTAGATCAGCGTCAAGTCCGACAGACGGCTCTAAGTGACGGGCGATTGCCAACCTGCGCCCTGCTGTCATCATGTCGCCGCAAGAGTCAGCCGCAGATTGCGCGCTATCGTATCGCGCCAGCCCTCGGCAACGTTCGCTGCGGCGGCAAACTCGGGCCAGCGCGCCACGGCGGCGGTGACTTCCGCCACGATCCGATCGCTGCGGCCGCGTTTCATCATGGCGGTATGCGCACACTGTTTGAAATCGGCCAGGGTAAAGCCATCGCGCTTGCCGTTCAGCGTCATCTGGTGGCGCGCAGTCCAGGTGCCGGAGGGGTTGTAGCTGTAGGTCAGGTCGAACGCGGGTGCCAGCGCCCACTGCCCGCGCTGGTTCATCAGGAAAGCGATGTTCTTGACATGATCGTCCTGATTGCGGGCGACGATGTTGAACACCATGCGCCGGAATTGTTGCTCGATGTCGACCATCGGCAACTGCAACTGGCGGATCACCAGCAGCGCCTGTTCGTAGGAATACGCGCCGGCCAGGTTGTAATCGAAATGCGCCAGCGCGCCGAGCGATTGCATGTGCACCTTGCCACCGCCGGGCAGGCGATCGAAGCGCTTGGCCATGAAATGGCGGCGGCCGTTTTCTTCCAGCAGGCGGCACTCGGCCATCTCAATACCGGCCGCTTTCGCCATCAGGTGATAGGCGTATTCGATGGCGCCGTAGCCTTTGGGGTCGTCGAGCTCCTTGTCCTTGTTGCCGGCCACGCCGTCGAACTTCAGCAGCCAATATTCAAAGCCATCACCGGCCGTCACCTGCCCCGAACGCACTTCGCCGGTTTGCGGGTGCCATGCAATCACCGCCTTGGCGCGCGCGCCGCCGGCGGAGGTGCCGACGCGCAGGATGTCGTTCAGCGCTTTTTCCTGATCGCCGTCGGCAAGACGGCTGTGCAACGCGCTGCGCTGGGTAAGCACGTCCGATGCCAGCCGCACCAGCGCATCGATCTCGATGGTGGTGGCGCGCTGCGGACCGGGCCCCAGCGTCGGCACGAACTCCAGCGCGCCCATGCCGCGCGCGCCGGTGTAGCACAATCGCTCCACCGCGTTGAAACTATCCGCAGTGCGGCCTTGAGTGGCCAGCCAGGCATCGATCAGGGCATTGCCAAAGCGATCGGGCAACGAATCGGCCAGCAATCCGGGCAGGCCATGAAACGCCGTACGCGGCAGCTCGGGAAACTGGTACACGCGATCGCTCAGCGGCAGCATCA
>PFJA01000183.1:0-1470 GCA_002782905.1 Lysobacterales bacterium CG_4_10_14_3_um_filter_64_11 | reverse complement strand
GGGTCGTACTGGAACGCGGCCACATCGGAGTCGTCGGCGATCGACACCGCGCCGATGGTGCGCCCCCACAACAGCACCCGGGCGATGGTCACGGCTCGCCCCAACGCCACGGCGTTGCGGGATCGCGCACGGTGTTCGCACCTGATGCGCGCTGGCGTGGCCTGCCCTGCCGTTTGAGTTGCGCCATCGGACTCGGTGCCGGCTCGGGCACCAACAACTCGAAGCGCTCCAGCAAACCCAGCGCCCGGCACACGCGCACGAAGCTGGGCAACCCGGTCGCCACTGCGCCCGATTCCAGCCGTTCCAGGGTGCGCTTGGACACCCCGGCCTGTTCGGCCAATTCCGCTTGGGTGAGATTGCGTGCCAGGCGGATAGCGAGCAGACGCTCGCCGAGCAGGGTCAGGACGCGCTCATCGGTGAGGGTGGAATCGATTTTCATAACTCGTCATTTATGCTGATATAAATACATAATACGCCATTACTCGCCAATAGTGGCGAGTTTATACAATTCGTCGTATAAGACGATTATCGTGCGTTTAATCATTTAGCTCGCCATCTAAGACGATTTGACGGATTTACCAACCCATCGACGGCCCCGAACATGTCGTCATCGCGAGCCACCTGTTCCGGCGTGGCTGGAACAGGCCACTTGCGAGCACCGTCAAGCGTGCCGCATCGGCAGTGCGTTGCCGCTGTGGGATGAAACGGAGAAACCGCGCTGTAGCGCATGGATGCGCGGGCCGAGTGCGACAACACACCGTAAAGCGCGGCGAGCATCGCAGGCAGACGCAGGGAATAGGCGCCGTTGTTTGTGCACATGGATGTGCGAGTTCGGCGCCGGCCTGCGGCTGCCAAGACGCGCAGCGGATCGGCGAGGCAGGAGCCGAGCCGACGCACGCTCGGCGCAAGGCGTTTTGGGTCCTTTTCCGCCGTGAAAAGGGCCTCGCCGGCCGCAGGCCGGTGAAAGTTTTGATCTTTTCCAGCGGGGGCGCCATTCGAAGCGAGATGTACTGAATTGCATCGCGCTGCGCGCTCTCCAAACCTCAGCGGTTCTTCGTTCGTGTCAAGCCCCAGCCACACCGGAACAGGCAGCTCGCAATGACAGTACTAATCACGGTGCTTGCAAGAGCCCTGTTCCGAAGCCGGCGTTTTTCAACAAAAACGACCAGTCACGGCGCCACTCTTCCGCGCTGCGCAACCACCCACATCCGCATCCGGCCACTCGTCATTTTGTTTGCCACGGCAAGCGAGGCATCGCGCAAAGTAACGGTCACCTACCACGGAGATGTGCCATGACGACACCCACCATTCGATCCCGTCTTTTGCCCCTGGCCGACGGCCTGATCGCCACCTGGATGCCTTTTGCCACGGCGGCAGTGTTGGCACTGGGCAGTTTCACAGCATCCGCTGCCACGGCGGATGCGCAGGTGAGCACCTATCGCGGCCTTTCGGTCGAGGTGATCGGCTCCG
>PFJA01000060.1:4625-4767 GCA_002782905.1 Lysobacterales bacterium CG_4_10_14_3_um_filter_64_11 | reverse complement strand
GCTACCGGGGGTTTTGGGCGTACAACGGTGCCGGTTTGCCCGCGCTGTGGTAGCCCGGGTTAGGCCGCAGGCCGTAACCCGGGATTGGCGCTCGCGGTGAACCGCGGCGGTCCCGGGCGTCGGCGTTGCCTCAACCGGGGCT
>PFJA01000060.1:267-4592 GCA_002782905.1 Lysobacterales bacterium CG_4_10_14_3_um_filter_64_11 | reverse complement strand
CTGCGCGCCCTGGGCGCGGAACTGCGCCGCTTTCTCGGCCATGCCTTCGGCCAGCGCGTCGGCTGCATCGGCCACGCCTTTGTCGGCGGCGTATTCGCGGACATCCTGGGTGATCTTCATCGAGCAAAAATGCGGCCCGCACATCGAGCAAAAATGCGCCAGCTTGTGCGCTTCCTTGGGCAGCGTTTCGTCGTGGAATTCCTGCGCCTTGTCCGGGTCGAGACCAAGGTTGAACTGATCCTGCCAGCGAAACTCGAAACGTGCCTTGCTCAGCGCGTTGTCGCGCGCCTGCGCGCCGGGGTGGCCCTTGGCCAGGTCGGCGGCGTGCGCCGCAATCTTGTAGGTAATGATGCCGTCGCGCACGTCCTGCTTGTTGGGCAGGCCGAGGTGCTCCTTCGGCGTCACGTAACACAGCATCGCGGTGCCGTACCAGCCGATCATCGCCGCGCCGATGGCGCTGGTGATGTGGTCGTAGCCCGGCGCGATGTCGGTGGTCAGCGGCCCGAGGGTGTAGAACGGCGCTTCGCCGCATTCGGCGAGCTGCTTGTCCATGTTCTCCTTGATCAACTGCATCGGCACGTGGCCGGGGCCTTCGATCATGGTCTGCACGTCGTGCTGCCAGGCGATCTTGGTCAGCTCACCGAGGGTTTCCAACTCGGCAAACTGCGCCGCGTCGTTGGCGTCGGCGATGCTGCCCGGGCGCAGCCCGTCGCCCAGCGAGAACGCCACGTCATAGGCCTTCATGATCTCGCAGATGTCGGCGAAATGGGTGTATAGAAAGCTTTCTTGATGGTGCGCCAGGCACCACTTGGCCATGATCGAGCCGCCGCGCGAAACAATACCGGTAACCCGCTTGGCGGTGAGCGGCACATAGCGCAGCAACACCCCGGCGTGGATGGTGAAATAGTCCACGCCCTGCTCGGCCTGCTCGATCAGGGTGTCGCGGAAGATGTCCCAGGTCAGTTCTTCGGCGCGGCCATCGACTTTTTCCAGCGCCTGATAAATCGGCACCGTGCCGATCGGTACCGGGCTGTTGCGCAGGATCCATTCGCGGGTTTCGTGGATGTGTTTGCCGGTGGACAGATCCATCACCGTGTCGGCGCCCCAGCGGATCGCCCAAACCATTTTTTCCACTTCCTCGGCGATGCCCGAGCTGACCGCCGAATTGCCGATATTGGCGTTGATCTTGGTCAGGAAGTTGCGGCCGATGATCATCGGCTCGCTTTCCGGGTGGTTGATGTTGTTGGGGATGATGGCGCGGCCACGCGCCACTTCGTCGCGCACGAACTCGGGTGTGATCCGCGCCTGGATGTTGGCGCCGAAATGCTGCCCCGGATGCTGCCGCAGCAGTTGCGCATCGCGGATCGCATCCATGCGTTGGTTCTCGCGGATGGCGATGAATTCCATTTCCGGGGTGACGATGCCGCGACGCGCATAGTGCATCTGGCTGACGTTGGCCGCGGCCAGCGCGCGGCGCGGCGCACGCAACGCCGGAAAGCGAATCGCATCGAGCTTGGCATCGGCCAGACGCTGTTGCCCGAACTGCGAACTCATGCCGCCGAGCAGAGCGCTGTCGCCGCGCTCGGCGATCCACGCCGCGCGCAGTGCCGGCAAGCCGGCGGCAAGGTCGATCACCGCGTCGGGGTCGGTGTAGGCACCAGAGGTGTCGTACACGGTGAACGGCGCATTGGCCTCGGCCGGGCCGAACATTTTCGGCGTTTGTGCCAGCGCGATTTCGCGCATCGGCACCCGCAAATCGGGCCGCGAGCCGGCGATGTGCACCTTGCGCGAACCGGAAATCGGTTGCGTCACCGAATCGGACAATTGCTGCGCCTGCTCGCGCAGGGCGTTGGGGATGGCGTTCATGGGCGGACCTCGGGCTCGGACAGGATCGAAGCGGCGATGCCCGAGCGCACGGGTGGCGGTCGTGAAAGCTTCCCTACGCCGGCATGACCCGGATCAGGTGCAAAGGGTATTTCTCAGTCCACGCCGCGCGCAGACACCCCCGCTTCAGGGTGCATTGAATCACGCCCCCGGTTGTGGGGGAAGTGTGGGGTGATACCGTGGTGGTGGCAGGGATACTACTCCCGGTCGGGAGCGCCGCTGATACGCAGGCACCGCAACGCTATGATGTGGTAACCATGCAGGCATGTTATGCCTATGCAATGAGGTACCGCCATGACCGTGATGATCCAGATCCGTAACGTTGCCGTGCAAATCCATCGCCTGCTCAAGACGCGCATCGCTACCAACGTGAAATATCCCGGCAACCCGCTTTTTGTTCATGCTCTGTGGGCGTAGCGGGGTGCCCGCATGAAAGTTCGCGTCAATGCGACACGCCGTGATCGCTACGACCATGCACACAGTGCCTCAAGGAACCCATCCCGATGGACGACCTCCACCCTGCCGATCTCAAGGCCGTACTGCACAGCAAGCGGGCAAACATTTATTACCTTGAACACTGCCGGGTGCTGGTCAATGGTGGCAGGGTCGAGTACGTCACCGACGAGGGCAGGCGCTCGGCGTACTGGAACATACCCATCGCCAACACCACCACGGTGTTGCTGGGCACCGGCACGTCGGTTACGCAGGCGGCGATGCGCGAGCTCGCCAAGGCCGGCGTGCTGGTGGGCTTTTGCGGCGGCGGTGGTACACCCTTGTTCAGCGCCAACGAGGTCGATGTGGAGGTGGCCTGGCTGTCGCCTCAGAGCGAATACCGCCCCACTGAATACCTGCAAGCATGGGTACGATTTTGGTTCGACGATGATCTGCGGCTGGCCGCCGCCAAGTCCTTCCAGCAGGCAAGGTTGCAGCGCATCGGCAAACAATGGCAAACGCCGGCATTGCGCGACGACGGTTTCGCGGTCGAAGCAAAGCGGCTGGAGGATTTGTTGCAACGATCCAGCCGCCAGATCGAACTGGCGCCAGACAACACCACCCTGCTCACCGAAGAAGCGCGCCTGACCAAGGCGTTGTTCAAACTGGCGGTGGATACCGTTGGCTATGGCGATTTCACCCGCGCCAAGCGCGGCAGCGGCAGCGACCCCGCCAATCGCTTTCTCGATCACGGCAATTACCTCGCTTACGGTCTGGGCGCCACCGCCACCTGGGTACTGGGTCTGCCGCACGGCTTGGCGGTATTGCACGGCAAGACCCGGCGCGGCGGACTGGTATTTGATGTTGCCGATCTGGTCAAGGACGCCAGCATCCTGCCGCAAGCCTTCATTTCAGCCATGCGCGGCGACGACGAGCAGACGTTTCGACGCGACTGCATCGAAGCCCTCAGCCGCAGCGAATCCTTGGACTTCATGATTGAAACCTTGAAAACCGTGGCGATCAGCGTCGCGGGCAAAGCGGTATGAACATCGTGCTTATCAGCCAGTGCGACAAGCGCGCACTCAGCGAAACCCGGCGCATCCTCGACCAGTTCGGCGAACGCCGCGGCGAGCGCACCTGGCAAACGCCGATTACCCAAGATGGTTTGGCCACGCTGCGCCGACTGTTGCGCCAAACCGCGCGCAAGAACACCGCTGTAGCCTGCCACTGGATTCGCGGTCGCGACCACAGTGAGCTGCTGTGGATCGTCGGCGATGCCAGCCGCTTCAACGCCGAGGGCGCCGTGCCTACCAACACCACGCAACGCGACATCCTGCGGCAGGCTGATGAAAATGATTGGCATAGCCTTCGAGCCATCCATCTGTTGTCGGGCTTGGCGGCATTGCTGCATGATCTCGGCAAAGCCTGTCAGGCGTTCCAGGAACGGCTCTCGACAAGTGCCATGCCGGAACGCAATCAATATCGCCACGAGTGGATTTCGCTGCGGCTGTTCCAGGCGTTCGTCGGCGACGCCAGCGACGACCGAAGCTGGCTGTTGCGTCTGCTCGATCCCAGCGCGGCCGACGATGCGAGTTGGCTCGATCATGCGCGCCTGGTGCGCGATGGGCTCGATCAGCAAGCCTGTGAGAAGCCGCCTTTCGCCCACCTGCCGCCGCTGGCGCGCGCCATCGGCTGGCTGGTGCTGACCCACCATCGGCTGCCAGTACAACCGCCAAAGTTGGACGACTCGCTCTGGCTCGGCGCCAAGCTGACATCCTTCCGCAGCAGCGACCTCGACCATCTACTGCAACGGATCGACTGCCGCTGGAACGAATTGCCCACCACAACGGACCAGAAAGTCATCACCGCTTACTGGACGTTTGCCCACGGATTGCCGGTGACCACGCCCGCATGGCGCAAGCGCGCGGCGCGTTTCGCCGAGCGCCTGCTGGAGCGCACCGAACACCCCGACTGGCGCGACTGGCTGGACGATCCGTACGTGATGCATC
>PFJA01000060.1:0-238 GCA_002782905.1 Lysobacterales bacterium CG_4_10_14_3_um_filter_64_11 | reverse complement strand
CTGGTTCCCGCCGATAAAAAAATTTTTTTCGCCCGGGCTGACGCGGTGGCGCTCGACCGGGTGATAGGCGGCGTCCATCATCCGGCTGACATCAAGGCCGGGAAGAAACTCGCCGAGAAACTATACCGCGCCTATAAAAAAAGTCCCGTCTTCAGGAGCGACATTGAAACCCTGCGCGGATTACTCGTAAGGGAGGGGGCGGCAGCCCGTTAATATGGCAGATAAAGACAGGCTGGTA
>PFJA01000279.1 GCA_002782905.1 Lysobacterales bacterium CG_4_10_14_3_um_filter_64_11 | reverse complement strand
TGGGTGATCTCGATGGGTTCGTGCGCCAATGGTGGCGGCTACTATCACTATTCGTATTCGGTGGTGCGCGGCTGCGATCGCGTGGTGCCGGTCGATATCTACGTACCCGGTTGTCCGCCGACCGCCGAGGCCCTTGTCTACGGCATTCTTCAGTTGCAAAAGAAGATTCGCCGCACCAATACCATTGCGCGCTGAGCCATGCCCGAGCCGATGTTGACCTTGACCGAACGCCTGAAGGCCCGTTTCGCCGATGTGCAGTTGTCGATCGTTGAAGCACGCGGCGAAGTCACACTGGAAGTGGCGCCCGAAAACTGGCTGGCTACCGCCAGAGCGTTGCGTGACGAAGCGGAGTTTCGTTTCGAGTTGTGCATGGACGTCTGCGGAGTTGATTACCTGAGCTACGGCCAGGTGGAGTGGGATACCAGCGATGTATCCTCGCAGGGGTTTTCGCGCGGCGTCGAGGCGTTGGGACCGGGGCGGTTTTCGTGGGCGCAACGGCCGGTGGGTGCGGGCCCGACCCGGCGCTTCGCGGCAGTGGCGCACTTGCTGTCGGTGAGCAACAACGAGCGCTTGCGGATACGTTGTTTTGCTCCCGATGATGGCTTGCCGATCGTGCCGTCGTTGATCTCGATCTGGCCCGGAGTCAACTGGTTCGAACGCGAGGCGTTCGACCTGTTCGGCATCATCTTTGAAGATCATCCCGACCTGCGCCGTATTCTCAGCGATTACGGGTTTGTCGGGCATCCGTTTCGCAAGGATTTTCCGTTGATCGGCAATGTCGAGGTGCGTTACGACCCGGAGCGCGGTCGCGTGGTCTATCAGCCGGTATCGATCGAACCGCGAGTCGGCGTGCCGCGCGTGGTGCGCCACGATTCCGGCCTGCTCCAGTCGGCGGCTGAAGCCGCAGCGGTCAAGCGGTGAGGGCCCGATGATGACGCAGGAAATCCGCAATTACACGATGAACTTCGGGCCGCAGCATCCGGCCGCGCACGGCGTGCTGCGCCTGGTGCTGGAGATGGACGGCGAGACCGTGATGCGCGCCGACCCGCATGTCGGGCTGCTGCATCGTGCCACCGAGAAGCTGGCCGAGAGCAAACCGTTCAATCAGTCGATCGGCTACATGGATCGCCTCGACTACATGTCGATGATGTGCAACGAGCACGCTTATGTACTGGCGATCGAGCGCCTGCTGGGCATAGAAGCACCGGAGCGTGCGCTGTATATCCGCACCCTGTTCGACGAAATCACCCGCATCCTCAATCACCTGCTCTGGATCGGCTCCAACGGCCTGGATCTGGGGGCGATGGCGCTGTTTCTGTACGCCTTCCGCGAACGCGAAGAACTGATGGACTGCTACGAGGCAGTGTCCGGCGCACGCATGCATGCGGCTTATTACCGGCCCGGCGGCGTTTATCGCGATCTGCCCGACACCATGCCCAAGTACAAGGAATCGCCGTGGCGCAAGGGCAAGGTGCTCACCCGCGTCAACGAATGGCGTGAAGGCTCGATGCTCGATTTTCTCGATGCCTTCGCCGACGATTTTCCGCGCCGGGTGGATGAATACGAAACCCTGTTGACCGATAACCGCATCTGGAAGCAACGCACGGTCGGGATTGGCGTGGTGCCGCCCGAACAGGCCATGGCCTGGGGCATGAGCGGCCCGATGTTGCGCGGCTCGGGTATTGCCTGGGATCTGCGCAAGAAGCAGCCCTACGCCAAATATGCCGACGTCGATTTCGATATTCCGGTGGGTGTCACTGGCGACTGCTACGACCGCTACCTGGTGCGGGTCGAGGAGATGCGCCAGTCGACGCGCATCATCAAGCAATGCGTGGCCTGGCTGCGTGCCAATCCCGGCCCGGTGATGCTCGACAACTTCAAGGTGTCGCCGCCATCGCGTGAAGCGATGAAAGACGACATGGAAGCCCTGATCCATCATTTCAAGCTGTTCACCGAAGGCTACTGCGTGCCGGAAGGCGAGGCTTATGCCGCGGTGGAAGCGCCCAAGGGCGAGTTTGCCGCCTACATCGTGTCCGATGGTGCCAACAAGCCGTTCCGCCTGAAGCTGCGGGCGCCGGGCTTTGCCCACCTGTCGTCGATGGATTCGATCGTGCGCGGCCACATGCTGCCCGACGTGGTGGCGATGATTGGTACCTACGACATCGTGTTCGGGGAGATTGATCGATGAAGAAGTCGGGACTGGGGGCTCAAACGAGCCGGCACTCGGGACTCGCGACTCGCAGGAGCCGGGACTGGGGACTGGCGACTCGGGACTCGGAAAATCAACGGCGCCGATCATCCGATCGCTGGGCACAGGCACCCGGCTCACGCGGTGTGGCTGAACGGTTCGCTTTACCCGTATCGCAACGCCACCCAGCGCTTTCCCGAGTCCCGAGTCCCGAGTCCCGAGTCCCGGAGCAAAACGCATGAAAGCCACCGGTAACTTCGAGGCCTGCCAGCACGTCGATCCGCTGCTGGCGCTGAACGCGCAAACCCGTGCCACCATCGATCTGTGGCGTGCCAAGTTTCCGCCGGAGCGCTCGCGTTCGGCGCTGATTCAGGGGTTGATCGCGGCACAGCATCAGCACGGCGGCTGGCTCAGTGACGAGTTGATGGCAGCGGTGGCCAAATACCTGGGCGTGCCGCCGGTGTGGGCGTACGAGGTGGCCACCTTCTACTCGATGATCGAGACCGCGCCGGTTGGCCGCAACAATGTCGCGATCTGCACCAACATCAGTTGCTGGCTCAATGGCGCCGAGGACATCGTGCGCTATTGCGAAGGCAAGCTCGGCATCACGCTGGGCGAGAGCACGGCGGATGGGCGCGTCTATCTCAAGCGCGAGGAAGAATGCCTCGCCGCGTGCTGCGGTGCGCCGATGATGGTCGTCAACGGTCATTACCACGAGAATCTGGACACCGACAAGGTGGATCGGATTCTTGAATCACTCAAGTGAGGTCGGAGCAGATGGCATTCGGGCCCGCACCGCAGGAACACAACGTCGTTTACACGACGCTGCATTTCGATACGCCATGGTCTTACGAGAATTACCTCAAGACCGGCGGCTATGCCGCGTGGCGCAAGATTCTCAGCGAAAAGATTCCACCCGAACAGGTGGTCGACATGGTCAAGCAATCGGGTTTGCGTGGCCGCGGCGGTGCCGGTTTTCCCACCGGTTTGAAGTGGAGCTTCATGCCCAAGGGCAACGTCGGCCAGAAATACATCCTGTGCAATTCTGACGAATCCGAGCCGGGCACCTGCAAGGATCGCGACATCCTGCGCTTCAACCCGCACGCGGTACTCGAAGGCATGGCGATTGCCTGCTACGCCACCGGCAGCACGGTTGCCTACAACTACCTGCGCGGTGAGTTTCATCACGAGCCGTTCGAGCATGTCGAACAGGCGCTGGCGGACGCCTACCGGCACGGCTGGCTGGGCAAGGACATCCTGGGTTCCGGCGTGGATGTCGATATCCACAACGCGCTCGGCGCCGGTGCCTACATCTGCGGCGAAGAAACCGCGTTGATGGAGTCGCTGGAAGGCAAGAAGGGACAGCCGCGCTACAAGCCGCCGTTTCCGGCCAATTTTGGCTTGTTCGGGCGGCCCACCACCATCAACAACACCGAGAGCTACGCCTCGGTGCCGGCGATTATCCGCAACGGCCCGGAATGGTTTCTCGCTCTGGGCAAGCCGAACAACGGCGGCGCCAAGGTGTTTTCGGTGTCCGGCCACGTTGCGCGGCCGGGCAATTACGAGATTCGTCTGGGTACGCCATTCAGTGAACTGTTGCAGATGGCCGGCGGCGTGCGTGCTGGCCGCAAGCTCAAGGCGGTGATCCCGGGCGGCAGTTCGATGCCGATATTGCCGGCCGACACCATGATGGGCCTGACCATGGATTACGACAGCATCCAGAAAGCCGGCTCCGGCCTGGGCTCGGGTGCGGTGGTGGTGATGGATGAAACCACGTGCATGGTGCGCGCCTGCCAGCGTATTTCCCGGTTTTATTTTGCCGAATCATGTGGGCAGTGCACGCCGTGTCGCGAGGGCACTGGCTGGATGTATCGCGTGCTCACCCGCATCGTCGAAGGCAAAGCCAACCTTGAGGACCTCGACATGCTCAAGGCGGTAGCCGGGCAAATCGAGGGTCACACCATTTGTGCCTTTGGCGAAGCCGCGGCGTGGCCGGTGCAGGGGTTCCTGCGCCAGTTCTGGTCGGAGTTTGAATACGCAATCGTCAACAAGCGTTTTCTGGTCGATGATCAGGCGATGGAGAAGGCGGCATGAGCGTGTCCATGAAGCCGGGACTGGGGACTCGGGACTCGGGACTCGGAACATCGGTGCACCGCATCGAAGGTAAAAGTGCGCACGTCGTACTGCCTCGTGATTTGCAACATGCGATGTTCGGCATTTTTCGAGTGAACGGCGCGTTTGCTTTCCCGAGTCCCCAGTCCCGAGTCCCCAGTCCCGTCTCTCAAGGACGCAACGCATGAGTGCGCAACCATCCAACCAAGTCGCGCCGGATCTGATCAACATCGAAATCGATGGCGTTGCCTTGCAGGCAGCCAAGGGCTCGATGATCATTCAGGCTGCCGACAAGGCCGGCATCGCCCTGCCGCGCTTTTGCTATCACCAGAAACTGCCGATCGCCGCCAACTGCCGGATGTGCATGGTCGATGTCGAGAAGATGCCCAAGCCGGCACCGGCCTGCGCCACGCCGGTGATGGAGGGCATGAAGATCTACACGCAGTCCAAGCGAGCGCTCGATGCCCAGCGCAACGTGATGGAGTTTTTGCTGATCAACCACCCGCTGGATTGCCCGATCTGCGATCAGGGCGGCGAATGCGAATTGCAGGATACCTCGCTCGGCTAC
>PFJA01000202.1:189-4822 GCA_002782905.1 Lysobacterales bacterium CG_4_10_14_3_um_filter_64_11 | reverse complement strand
ACCTGGCTTAGCTCGGCGGTCAGGCGCTCGGCATTGGCGCCGCAGGCACGCAACACCGCCACGGCGGCAGGGTTCTCAAGCAGCGCCAACAGCAGGTGTTCGACGGTCATGAACTCATGACGCGCCTCGCGTGCCTGCTTGTAGCACTGGCCAATGGTGAACTCGAGATCCTTGCTGAACATATCGCCTCCGGCGGTGATCGACTACAACGGCAACGCGTTACACCCGTTCCAGCGTACACAAAAGCGGGTGTTGCTGCTGCCGTGAAAACGCATTTACCTGCGCCACCTTCGTTTCTGCCACTTCTCGCGTGAACACACCGCAAACGCCTTTGCCGCGGGTATGCACGTGCAGCATCACCTGCGTCGCCTGTTCGCGCGTCATCGCAAAAAACACCTGCAGCACCTCAACCACGAACTCCATCGGCGTGAAATCATCGTTGAGCAACACCACCTGGAACAATGGCGGCTTCGCCAACTCGGGTCTTACCTCTTCGACCGCCAGTCCGTGGCTGTGTCCCGTGTCAGAGGGCGTCTCGTGGCTCATTGCATTCTCCTGAATGCCACAATATGGGTATCAAGGCCCGCATCGCAAGAGCCGAAGATAATACCCGCCACGTCCTTGCCATAGCGTGAGTCAACTGACACAGCGCTCATGATGCGCTCGTGTAACATTTACCCATTGCGAACCCGATCACGGCCGATGAATCCTTCCGACACCGAGCACGAAGCAATTTTTGCGCCAGACCTGACCGTGGCAACGGTGGTGGTGCGCGATGGCCGGCTGCTGATGATCGAGGAAATGGTGCGCGGCGAGGCCGTCATCAACCAGCCGGCAGGGCATCTGGAGGCCAACGAGACCCTGCAACAAGCGGCGATCCGTGAAACGCTCGAAGAATCCGGCTGGGATGTTGAATTGATTGATTTCATTGGCTGCTATCAATGGACCAGCCCGAGCGATGGGCGTTCATTCGTGCGCTTTGCCTTCTCCGGCCGGGCGAGCGGGCACCACCCGGAGCGCGCGCTGGATTTCGGCATCATTCGTGCGCTGTGGCAGACCCCGCAGGAAATCAGCGCCAGCAGCGCACGCCACCGCAGTCCGTTGGTGCTGGCCGTGGTTGACGACTTCCTCGCCGGCAAGCGTTTGCCGCTGGCTGCCGTGCGGTGGCTGCCATGACTGCAACACCACGAATCATCGTCGGCGTTTCCGGCGGCGTGGATTCTTCGGTTGCCGCGTTGCTCCTTGCCCAGTCAGGCGTGCCGGTCGCCGGATTGTTCATGAACAATTGGGCCGAAGACGGTAGCGGCGAGTGCCGCGCCGAGCAAGACCGGCGTGATGCGGTGGCGGTGTGTGGCCGCCTCGGCATCCCGTTTCACCATCGCGATTTTTCGCGCGACTACTGGGACGGTGTGTTCACCCACTTTCTGGCCGAATACCGCGCCGGGCGCACCCCCAACCCGGACGTGCTGTGCAATCGCGAGGTCAAGTTCAAGTCATTCCTCAACGCGGCCCGCGAACTGGGCGCAGAAGCCATCGCCACCGGTCATTACGCGCGTACTGCGAAAGCCGACGGGCGCTGGCAACTGCTGCGCGGACGCGATGCCGACAAGGATCAGACCTATTTTCTGCATCAACTCGGCCAGCAGCAATTGGCAGCGACACGATTTCCGATCGGTGAACTGGACAAACCACAGGTGCGTCGGATCGCCCACGATGCCGGTCTGGCGACGGCCGACAAGAAGGATTCAACCGGCATTTGTTTCATCGGCGAGCGCAACTTCCGCGAGTTTCTGGGCCGCTACCTGCCGGCGCAGGCGGGTGAAATCCACAGCGTCGATGGTACTGTCGTCGGCCAGCACAACGGCGTTTTCTTCTACACCACGGGCCAGCGCGAAGGCCTGCACATTGGCGGTGTGCGCGGCCGCGCGGCAACACCATGGTACGTGGTCGGCAAGGATGTGCGATCCAACATCCTGTACGTCGATCAAGGCACCGACAGCCGCTGGCTGTATTCGCGCTGGTTGCGCGCCAGTGCCCCAACGTGGGTATCGGGGTTGCCACCCGAGCGGGTATTTGAGTGCACCGCCAAGGTACGCTACCGCCAGCGTGATGTACCCTGCCAAGTGCGCTTGCGCGATGACCAGGACACGCTTGAGGTCACGTTTGCCGAGCCACAACGCGCAGTGACGTGCGGGCAGTCGGTGGTGTTCTATCAGCATGAGGCATGCCTTGGCGGTGCCGTCATCGAAGCCAGCGATGCACCCATGGAACGTCGTTTACAAGGAACCGCTGCATGAAAGACCGAGTACTGGCCTTGGCGGGCCTGCTGCAAAGCTGTGATCTGGCGCGCCAGATTGCTGCCAATGGCGATGCGGAAACCACGCCGTTGACCGCCTGCATCCACAGCATATTCGCTACCGACGCCGACAATACACTGGCGGTTTACGGCGATGTCGCGACATTGCAACGCGGCCTGCGGCTGCTGCTGGCGCATCTGGAAGGCGACGCCAACCGCGACCCGACACTGGCACGAGTGGCGCTTACGGTGTTGCACCTGGAACGCCGCTTCGCTGCGCGCAACGATGTGATCGACCAGGTACGCAATGGGATCGAGGAGGTACGCCGGCAATCAGCGCATTGGGGCAACACCCACCCGACCGTGCTGACCCGTCTCGGCGAGCTCTACGCCGCCACCATCAGCACCCTGCGCCCACGCATTCTGGTGCAGGGCAATCCGGTATATCTCGGCCAGCCCACGGTCGTCGCCGAAATTCGCGCGGTGCTGTTGGCGGCGGTGCGCTCGGCACTGCTATGGCGGCAATTGGGCGGCAGCTATTGGGATTTGCTGTTGCGCCGCGCCGCGATGAGCCGCGCGGTTCGCGAGTGGCTGGCTGAGGCGTAGTCTGGTGCAGTAGCCCACTGGCAATCAGGAGTCGCCCAATCCATGCCCGTCTCGCGCAGCAGCAGCCCGCCGGATTTACTGATCGGGATCGATCAGGGCACATCCGGCAACACCGTGTTGGTGATCGACCGCAACTTGACAGTGCTCGCACGCGCCAATATCGGCTTTGCCCAGCACTACCCGCAGCCGGGCTGGGTGGAACATGCACCCGATGAAATTTGGGCGTCTCTGCGCACAGCCCTGCGCTTGGCGCTGGACGGCATCGACCCTGCCCGGCTGGCAGCCATCGGCATTACCAACCAGCGCGAAACGACGTTCGTTTGGGATGCCGACAGCGGTGAATCGCTCGGCAATGCGATCGTCTGGCTCGATCGCCGCAGCAGCGCTTGGTGCGAGCAACACAAGGCCCTCGAAACCGATACCCGAGCACGCACCGGTCTGCCGATCGATCCCTACTTTTCGGCCAGCAAGCTGGCCTGGTTGCAGCAGCATCACGGCGGACGACGACTCAGCTTCGGTACCGCCGACACCCACCTGCTGCGCCGGCTCAGCGGGCAAAACCTGACCGACCGCAGCAATGCCAGCCGTACCCTGTTGCTCGATATCGACAGCGGTGAGTGGTGTGATGAATTGATCGCCCGCTTCGCGCTGGGCGCGGTGCAACTTCCGCGTTTGGTGCCCAGCTCCGGAATCTGTGCGCGGGTACGAGGGGTTCCGGAATTGCCGGATGGTTTGCCGATCGCCGGCATCGCTGGCGATCAACAGGCCGCACTGTTCGGCCAAGGCTGCCTTGCTGCCGGGCAGAGCAAAATCACCTACGGCACCGGTAGTTTCATCATGCTCAATACCGGCAGCACGCCGGTACCCAGTAGCCACGGCATGCTCACTACGATTGCCTGGCAGATCGATCAGCGCACCACGTACGCGCTGGAAGGTGGCGCCTATCTCGCCGGTGCGCTGGTCGCCTGGCTGCGCGACGGCCTCGGCATCATCGAGCGTGCCGATCAGATCGAGATGCTTGCCGCCAGCGTACCCGACAGCGGCGGTGTGACCGTCATTCCGGCCCATGCCGGCCTGGGCGCACCGCACTGGCGACCGCAGGCGCGCGGCCTGATCCACGGCCTCAGCGGCGGCACGACGCGCGCGCATCTGGCGCGTGCCGCACTGGAAGCGATCGCACATAGCCAATGCGACATTCTGGAAGCCATGGCAGCCGATTGCGCTGCGCCACTGCGCGATATCCGGGTCGATGGCGGCGCTGCCGCCAATAACCTGCTGCTGCAAATGCAGGCCGATCTGGCCGGCGTAACCCTGCACCGCCCACGCATGCTGGAAACCACCGCGCTTGGTGCGGCAATGCTGGCAGGCCTGGGTATAGGCCTGTGGTCAGGGCTGGATGAACTGCGCCAGGTGTATCTGCCGGAGCGCAGCTTTACCCCGCAAATCGCCAGCGCCGAGGTCGAGGCCGCGCGCAGCCACTGGCGCCGGGTGCTGGCGTTGGCGTAACTATCCGCAGGATGACCCACCAGTCACGAAGACCCGTCCCAGCGAGAGCAAAAGCGGATAGTCCGCAAAAAACGCGAATGGCGCAAAGAAAGCCAATCAGGACATGAGCTTTCCTTTGCGAACTTTGCGTGTTTTGCGGACCATTTGCTTTTACCAAGTCCGATGTGTAGTTACGTAGAAGGATGGGTTGAGGCCACTCTCGCACATCCATGTGCTACGTGGCAC
>PFJA01000202.1:0-182 GCA_002782905.1 Lysobacterales bacterium CG_4_10_14_3_um_filter_64_11 | reverse complement strand
CCTGCCCATCGCGCAGCAGGTTGACACTTTCCAACCCATAGGTGGAAAAGGTCGTGAATGCGCCCAACCCGCCCACAAAAATGAGGGCGCGAAGCTGAGGGGACAGAGCGCTGTTCTCAAACGTCTGCCACAAAAAGCCAATGAGCAGACAGCCAATCAAGTTCACACTGAGCGTACCCCAG
>PFJA01000080.1:19560-26922 GCA_002782905.1 Lysobacterales bacterium CG_4_10_14_3_um_filter_64_11 | reverse complement strand
CGGGCGCCGGAGTCACGCTGGCGGGGCCGCCGCCCTCTCAGCACCCTGCCCGGACCTGTTCCAGCCGTACGCTTCGGCATCCTTGCCTCGGGTGCCGATTTCTTCTGCGCTCATCCTTTTGCTTCCCTTGGCGTTCTTGGCGTCTTGGCGAGAGCACATGCCTTCTCTGCAACTCCAAATTTTGCTGACGAGCACAGTTGCTAAACTAACCAACCGCTGCCCTGTGATTCAGCCACATGCCCGCTGCCGAACCGCCGCAACACACCCCGCTGATGCGTCAGTTCTTCGCTGCCAAGGCGGAGTACCCGGATGTGCTGCTGTTTTTCCGGATGGGCGATTTCTACGAGCTGTTCTACGACGATGCGCGCAAGGCCGCCGCCCTGCTCGACATCACCCTGACCCAGCGCGGCGCTTCCGCCGGTGAACCGATTCCGATGGCTGGCGTGCCGGTGCATGCCTACGAAGGCTATCTGGCGCGGTTGATCCAGCACGGCGAGTCGGTGGCGATCTGCGAGCAGATTGGCGACCCGGCGCTGAGCAAAGGGCTGGTCGAGCGCAAGGTGGTGCGTGTGGTCACGCCCGGCACGGTAACCGATGACGCCTTGCTGCACGAGCGCCGCGACACCCTGCTGATGGCGCTGGCGCGTGGCCGCGGCGGCGATGGCAAGCCGGCGTTCGGCCTGGCCTGGGCCGACCTGGCCGGCGGCCGGATGCGGGTCAACCAGGTCGCCGACGACGATGCGCTGGCGGCGGAATTGGCACGGCTGGAACCCGCCGAACTGCTGCTGCCCGACGAGGACGGCTGGCCGGCGTGGCTGCACGAGCGCCGCGGCCTGCGTCGGCGCGGGCCGTGGCATTTCGATGCCGACAGCGGCCGCCGCCTGATCACCCGCTGCTTTGCCACCTTCGATCTGACCGGCTTTGGCATCGAAGACGAACCGCTGATGATCGCGGCGGCTGGCGCCCTGCTCGGCTACATCGAGGAAACGCAGAAGCAGCAACTGCCGCATCTGCGTTCGCTGGCGCTGGAATCGAGTGCCGACACGATCACCATGAACGCGGCGACGCGGCGCCATCTGGAACTCGACAGCCGTATCGATGGCCGCAGCGAACACACCCTGCTGGGCATCCTCGACAGCACCATCACGCCGATGGGCGGACGCATGTTGCGGCGCTGGCTGCATCGCCCATTGCGCGATCAGTCGGTGCTGCGCCATCGCCATCAGGCGGTGCAGACGTTGATCGACAGCGGCGCCAACGACGCCTTGCGCACGGCGTTTCGCGGCCTCGGCGATGTCGAGCGAATTCTGGCGCGGGTGGCGCTGCGCTCGGCTCGGCCGCGCGATTTGAGCACCCTGCGCGATGCACTGGCCGCGTTACCCAGCCTGCGCATGCAACTGGCAGCGCTGGATTCGCCCAGCCTTGGCGCACTGGCCGACGCCATGGGCGAACACCACGCCAGCGCCGCGTTGCTCGCCGCCGCGATCATCGAACAGCCGCCCGCGCTGCTGCGCGACGGCGGCGTGATCGGCGAAGGCTACGATGCCGAACTCGATGAATTGCGCACCCTGTCCAGCCACGCTGATCAATTCCTGATCGATCTGGAAGCGCGCGAACGGGCCGCCAGCGGCATCGCCACACTCAAGGTTGGTTACAACCGGGTGCACGGTTACTACCTCGAAATCAGCAAGGGCCAGGCCGAGCGCGCACCGACGCATTACACCCGCCGGCAAACGCTGGCCAATGCCGAGCGCTACATCACCGAAGAACTCAAGCAATTCGAGGACAAGGTGCTGTCGGCGCGCGAGCGCTCGCTGCTGCGCGAACGCAAGCTCTGGGAAGACCTGCTCGACACCTTGAATACCCAGCTCGACAGCCTGAAGCAATGCGCCAGCGCGCTGGCCGAAATCGACGTGCTGTGCGCCTTTGCCGAACGCGCGGTGGCGCTGGACTGGTCGCCGCCGGAACTGAGCAGCGAACCGGGCCTGCTGATCGAGCGCGGCCGCCACCCGGTGGTGGAAGCAGTGCGCAGCGAGCCGTTCGAGCCCAACGATCTGCGGCTGGATGAACACACCCGCATGCTGGTGATTACCGGCCCGAACATGGGCGGCAAGAGCACCTATATGCGCCAGAACGCGCTGATCGTGCTGCTCGCGCACATCGGCAGTTTCGTGCCGGCCACGCGCGCGCAAATCGGCCCGATCGACCGCATTCTTACCCGCATCGGCGCTGGTGACGACCTGGCGCGTGGGCAATCCACCTTCATGGTGGAAATGGCCGAGACCAGCTACATCCTGCATCACGCCAGCGAACACTCGCTGGTGCTGATGGACGAAATCGGGCGCGGCACCTCCACCTACGATGGCCTGGCGCTGGCCAAGGCCTGCGCCCTGCATCTGGCCAACGTGAATCGCGCCTACACCCTGTTTGCCACCCACTATTTCGAACTGACCGCACTCGCCGATGGCGGCCATGGCATCGCCAATGTGCATCTGGATGCGATCGAGCACGCCGACCGGCTGGTGTTCATGCATGCGCTCAAACCCGGCCCGGCCAATCGCAGTTTCGGCTTGCAAGTGGCGGCACTGGCCGGCCTGCCGCGCAGCGTGATCAGTCAGGCGCAACACACCCTGCACGAACTGGAGAGCCAGCGCAGCAGCACCAGCACCGAGGTCAGCCGCGAAGCGCTCGATACGCCGTTGCAAATGGGCTTGTTTCACACCCCGGCCCCGGCCCCGGCACTGGCGGCGCTGGGCGCGATCGAGCCCGACGAGCTGACGCCGAAGCAGGCGTTGGAAGCGTTGTACCGGCTCAAGACGATGCTGTAGCCAATTGCAGATAGCGCTGATGCAGCACCCGCACCTGCGCATCCAGTGCATCCAGGTCGCCGCTGTTGTCGATCACCTCATCGGCCAGTGCCAAGCGCTGACTGCGCGTGGCCTGTGCCGCCAGCATGTTCTGCGCCAGCGCTGCCGATATTGCATCGCGCGCCTGCAAGCGCGCCAATTGCATGGCCTCAGGCAGATCGACCACCACGATCCGTTGCAGCCACGGATAGGCCGCGCGGCCGCCGACTTCGGTGAGTAGCGGAATCGCCACCATCGCGTACGCGCTGCGCGCCTGCCGGCACTCGCATTGCAACTGCTCGCGAATGCGCGGATGCAAAATCGCCTCCAGATCGCGCCGCGCCTGCGCATCGGCGAACACCCGCGCGCGCAGCGCGCGGCGATCGAGCCGGCCATCGTCCGTGCAAATATCTGCACCGAAGCGGGCCACGATCTCGGCCAGCGCCGGCATACCCGGCTCCACCAGTTGCCGCGCTGCGACATCGGCATCGGCCACCGCCACACCCAACGCCGCGAAGCGTTCACCGACCGCGCTCTTGCCCGAGGCAATGCCACCAGTGATTGCCACAATGAAGTTCGCCATCGCCGCAGTCTAGCAGCCTGAACGGCGGGCCTGTCGCGCTTGGTCGGTACAACGCAGCGTGCTCGATTGAGCTACGATTATCGAGAGCGAGTGCTTGGGAGCAAACCAGGACTGCAACCGCATTCGTGCGTGCCCGTATTGACGAGACGCTGAAAAACGAGGCCGCTGCAGTGCTGGCGACGATGGGCCTTACCGTGTCCGGCTTTGTGCGCATTGGCTTGACCAAGGTCACCCATGAAAAGGCACTGCCATTCGAGATGCGTGTGCCAAACGCGCACCGCCCAGACGCTGGCAAAAAGCGAACGCGGTGAAGATCTGCAAAGTTTCGATAGCGTCGATGCCATGTTCAAAGACCTTGGCATCTGATCAGCAATGCGCACGACCGAGGAGCGCGGCAAGACTATGGCCTCATCCTTGCGAAGAATCTCTCTGCGTCATGGCGGTCGCCCGCAAGGCGATCCGACAAACAACGGGCACGCTCACTGTAGGATGGATAGAGCGTTGCGAAACCCATCAGGCGCGTTGAAACATAGTGGTTGATGGGTTTCGCTACGCTCTACCCATCCTACGAAGCCGGTGTTGCACAGCAACCGACCTGTGCGCACTCCGAGCGGGCGTGCTGGATACGTTATTCAAAACATGCTGACACCAGGCACCAGCCACAACGACAACGCGGCAAGGGCAGTGGCGATCACGCTGGCGGCCAGCACATCGCTGGGGTAGTGCAGGCCGAGCACCACCCGCGACAGCGCCACGCTGACGCAGAACGGTGCCAGCAGCCAAATCAGTGTCGGGTAATACGCCAGCGCCACCAGCGTGAATGACAGCGCATGCAAGGTGTGCCCGGACGGGAACGAGAACTCATCCAATGGCGCAACCAAAGCGTGTACCTGCGGTTCGCGGGCACACGGCCGCGGCCGTTTGGTCCAGCGCTTCAGGGTTTTGTACAACGCCAGTGCCACCACCCCGGTAGCGGCCATATGTGCCGATGCGGTCAAGCCGCGATAGCCATCGGCGATGACGATCAACGCCATCAGCGCGTACCAGAACAGGCCATCGCCAAGCCGACTGATTGTGGCGAAATAGGCGCGCACCCAGCGGCCATGGCCCCAACGGTTGGCGGCCGCGGTCCACGCGCTGTCGCGCGCCACCCAACGCTGCACGCGGGCGATCATGAGCGCCCGCCATTGCTGGCAACCGGCCACGCCGGCGCTGCCAGCGCCCGCCGAGCAATCAGTTCGCGCAGCACCTGCTCAAAGCGCGCCGACACCGTTTCCGGGGCCAGATGCGCTACCGCCTCGCGGGCCGCGTTGCCCATGCGTCGGCTCGCCGACAGGTCATTCGCCAGCGCGGCGGTGGCGGCGATAAAGGCATCGCCATCGTCCACCGCGATCGCCGCGCCATGCTCGCCGTCGCGCAGGTGTTCGCGCGCGGCGCCGGTATCGAACGCGACCGTCGCCAGACCCGACGCCATCGCTTCCAGGGTCACGTTGCCAAACGTTTCGCTCAGGCTCGGAAACACGAACACGTCGGCGCTGGCAAAATGCCGGGCCAATGCCTCGCCGCGTTGCACCCCGCAGAACACGAAATCCGGGTGCGCCGCCGCCAGCGCGGCGCGATCCGGGCCATCACCAACAAAGACCATGCGCGCCTGCGGCTGCTGGTGTTGCAACTGGCGAAATGCGCCTATGGCCAGCGCCAGATTCTTCTCCGGCGCAATACGGCCGACATGGATCAGCACCGGGGTGTCGGCATCGGCGCCCCACTGCGCACGCAGGCCGGGGCTGCGCCGCGCCGGGTGGAACTGCGTGGTATCCACCGCCCGCCGCAGCAGGGTGATATCGGCAAAGCCGTGCGCGCTGAGAAATTGCGCCAATTCGCGCGTCGGCACCAAGGTCGTGTCGGCGCGATTGTGGAATCGCCGCAACCAAGCGAGCACCACGCCCCGCAAAATCGCGAAGCCATAGCGCTCGGCGTACGCATCAAAACGGGTATGGAATCCGCTGCTGGCCGGAATACCCAGGCTGCGCGCCGCCGCCAGCGCCGACGCGCCCAGCGGCCCTTCGGTGGCGACATAGATCGCATCCGGCCGCTGGAGCTGCCAGCGCGCGCGCAATCGGCGCGCCGCCGGCAGGCCGAAACGCAAGCCGGGATAGCGCGGCAACGGCAGGCTTGGCAGCAGCAATTGTTCTGGCGAAGCCAGCGCTGCCTCTTCGCGGCGCCGTGGCCTGATTAGTTCCACTGCATGGCCGCGCGTGCGCAAACCCTGCTCCAGCGCCTGCACGGTCAGCGCCACACCGTTCACTTCCGGCGGATAGGTTTCGCTGACGATGGCAACGCGCATCGGCTTGGGCATGGCGCCAGTGTCGCCAGCGTCGATGCCAGCCCTATGACAAAACGATTGCCGATTGATGACAGGTGCCGGAACCCACTGCGCCCGCCTGGCGTTCACGCATTGTCACGCCGCGCCGTGCGAGGCTGGTGCCGTTACAGCCAGCGCGAGGCCTGCCATGAACGCATCCGACAACGATCTGAGTATCACCCCGGAACCCGTCTATCGCGCCCGTCGGTTGCTGCTGCAGGCCGGCCTGCTGCTGCCTGCCAGTGGCCTGCTCGCCTGCTCGACGCCGAGCGATGCGGCTGCCGAGCCGACCAAAAACTCGGCCGAAAAGGAGGAACTGACCCGTTATCAGGACGTTACCAGCTACAACAATTTCTACGAGTTCGGCACCGGCAAGGCCGACCCGGCACGCCATGCCGGCAGCCTGCGCACTGCGCCGTGGACCATCACCGTCAGCGGCGAAGCCGGCAAAACCGGGCAATTCAGCCTGGCGCAATTGCTCGACGGCCTGACCCCGGAATCACGCGTCTATCGGCTGCGCTGCGTTGAAGGCTGGTCGATGGTGATTCCGTGGCTGGGTGTGCCGTTGGCCGGCGTACTGCAACGCTTTGCGCCCACCGCCAAGGCGCGTTTCGTGGCTTTCCGCACGCTGGCCGACCGCGAACAAATGCCCGGCGTGCGCCGTGCCGTGCTCGACTGGCCGTACCGCGAAGGCTTGCGTCTGGATGAAGCGATGCACCCGCTCACTCTGCTCGCCACCGGGCTGTACGGCAAACCGCTGCCCAATCAGAACGGCGCGCCGCTGCGGCTGGTGGTGCCGTGGAAATACGGCTTCAAGAGCATCAAGTCGATCGTCGCGATCACGTTCACCGAAACCATGCCGGAAACCAGTTGGAACCTCTCGCAAGCGGACGAATACGGGTTCTATTCCAACGTCAACCCGGACGTGGATCATCCGCGCTGGAGCCAGAAAAGCGAGCGCCGCATCGCCGGTGACAGCCACTCGCTGTTCGCCCGGCGCATCCCCACCCTGCCGTTCAACGGCTATGGCGACCAGGTGGCATCGCTGTACGCCGGCATGGATCTACGCAAGTGGTTCTAACGGCCATGGCGAGTGACCATCCCACACCATGAAACGTTTTCACGCCATCGGCGATGCCCGTTTCCCTCACCCCGCCCCTCTCCCCGAGGGAGAGGGCGGGCACGGTGGTCGCCGCGCGACGTTCACGTCAATGCCCACCGCGCTGGCACGCGTGCTGGCCCATGCGCTGGCGCTCACACCGATGCTGTGGCTGGCGCACGATGCGTTTCTGGGCCAATTGGGCGCCGACCCGGTTGCCGAACTGAGCCAGCGCAGCGGCGATTGGACGCTGCGCCTGTTGCTGCTCACGCTGGCGGTCACCCCGTTGCGCCGTTTCACCGGCTGGCGCTGGCCCGGCAACTACCGGCGCATGCTCGGCCTGCACACCTTCGCCTATGCCTGCCTGCATTTTTCGGTGTACCTGGTGCTTGATCTGGGTGGCTACTGGGCACAGATTCTCGACGACATCGTGAAGCGGCCGTTCATCACGGTCGGCTTCCTGGCCTGGCTC
>PFJA01000080.1:17392-19382 GCA_002782905.1 Lysobacterales bacterium CG_4_10_14_3_um_filter_64_11 | reverse complement strand
TGCTGCTGCTGGCCCGCTGGCGGTGGCGTCGGCGGCGTTGACCAGCTCAACCTTCTTGTCGAGCACCTGGCCGGTGTTGAACAGCACGATTACGCCCAGCACCAGCACACTCATCGTCACCAGCGCCAGTATCAACGCCTGTCCGCGCACGCGAGAAAGCACGCCACCACGATGGCAAATGGCATTTCGATAGTTGGTGCGCGGTATCGGTTGCATTGCAAACTACTCCTCAGGCGTTATGGTCAAAACTTCTCTGCCACATCCTTCATTCATCGCCATGCCCCCCGCGCAGCGCCTCTTCCGAACAATTGTCTTGGACCCAATGTGTGATGTCGGATAACGGCTTCTCAATCGCTGGCGTCATCACAGCCGTACCGTGTAGTCGAAGTCCCTGTGCAAGCTGGATGATCGCTTCACGCGGCGGTATGTTCGATAGGGCTTTGCCAAGATCCTCAATATTGTCGGCAGCCTTGACCGTAAGCGACGGGTCACCACCTTCGACCGCAGCACCGTAACCAACCGCGACCAAGACGACCGTTACTGCTCCCATGATCAAACCAACCTGTGTGCATTCGGCAAGACGATCCATATCGAGGTTGCTCCAACCAAGACGCCGCTCCCCGACAGCCATCATCGTGCGATGCATCTTGTCCTTGTTGCGCACGTAAACGGCCAGGTTGGCGGACGACACGACGAGCGAAAGGTCATAGTCTTCTTCGTCATCCTCGTCGTCTTCGAACAGCCCTGGATCCTGTTGCTGCGCGTGCAGGATTGCGGCATAAGTCATCATGCCCCGACCCAGCACGAAGTCGCGAACCGAGAGGCCGTGCCGGGCGAGAAAATCCGTAGCACCCGGAACGGCTTCAATCTCGCCAATCATTTGGGCCAGCGATTGCGACGGCTCTTCCTCGTCTTCATCGCCTTCCTCCGCGCTGTATTCGTCCGCGTCGTCGTCCGCGCTGTAGTCATCCTCGTCGCCTTCATCCGCGTCGTCGTCATCGTCATCCGTACCCACGATCATCCCGTCAAGCGCCGCCACCGGATAATCGGGGTCTGCTGCCGCAGCAAGGTACTTGTCGATAAAACGATCGGTCAGCATGAAGGCTCGGACCTGCGCCATCTCCGCCGCGAACGCCGCGCGTTGTGCCGGCGTCAGGTCGGCGGCCCACGCGGCACTGCTGGCGGCAATGGCCAGCGAAGCGGCCATCAGCAGGCGCGACCAATGGCGAGTCGGTTGCCTGTGCGCCTGTGCCTGATTATGTGAATACAGTTGCATCATCCCTCCGCCCGGGCGGCCGAGGTGCCCTCTTGTGCCAGCAGCACGAGCAGCACGATGCTGCCGAGCAACGGCACCAGGCTGATCAGCAACCACCAGCCGCTGCGGCCGGTGTCGTGCAAGCGGCGCGTCGCGGCCGCCAGCGAGGGAAGAATGGTGGCAAGCGAAAACGCCATTGCAAGTCCGGTGTTCAGCGCGATGGCCAGCAACGAGCCGAGCACGAGAAACAGAAAGAACCACCAATACTCCTCACGCGAGGCGGTGCCGGTGAAGTCGGCGTACTTGTTGAAGCACACGCGGATGGCTTCCTGGAAAGTCATGGCTTGGCTGCTTGTCATCGGGATGGTTCTCTCGATCAAAGTGGATGTGGGGATGGCGACGATGGGCTACTGCTTGACCAACTCGACCCGCCGGTTGCGGGCGCGTCCGGATTCGTCATCGTTGCTGGCGACTGGCGCGAACGAGGCCATGCCCTTGGCAAGCAGCCGCGTGGGCGCGATGTGGTAGTCCTTGGCCAGCGCGGCAACCACCGCCTCGGCGCGACGCTGCGACAGGTCGAGGTTGTGGGCGAGGTTGCCGGTCGAATCGGTGTGGCCGACGATATAAACCTTGAGTGCGGGTTGCTCGGTCAAGGTCTTGGCCATCTGCACCAAGGTCGGCTGTGAGCCCGGATCGAGGCTGGCGCTGTCGCTGGCGAAGGTGAGGCCGTACAGC
>PFJA01000080.1:0-17378 GCA_002782905.1 Lysobacterales bacterium CG_4_10_14_3_um_filter_64_11 | reverse complement strand
CTGCGCCAAGCCTTCGCCGATCGCCTTGGCGTCGACGGTCACCTGGCCGGTGGCCATCGGCTGGTGTTCGGCGATTTGTAGAAAAATGCCAGCCTGGAATCGCTGATCCTTAACAACAACAAGCGAAAGATCTACAACACGACCACTATCCTTTAATCGCGCTGTAACAGAATGGGCATCGCCAGGATTTGCTCTAAGCGTATCGCCCATAAATTGGGCATCACCCTTCATAGCATTGCTTACTGGCGAGTAAAGCGCATTCACAAAAAGATGTCCGCCAACATAATTGTTATCGCCACAGCCTTCATTCCCAGCGTTGCCATGACATTCGAATCGCACATGAAATCCGGCCGAAACTAACGCTTGCATGTAGTTTCGATAGATTTCGAGCGCGCTCTTTCCTTCTGGAGCAATGTAGGCGATGCGGGTGATTTTACCTTCGACCGTTTCCACCTTGGAAAGCTTTCGGTCCTCATACTTCCCCATCGGCAACTGCATCTGGTCATAGTCGACTGTCTGATAACCAACGATTACCGAGCCCGCGAAACGTGACACCAGCGGGTGGTCGTGGCTGTCGTCGACATCACTCGACGGCGAGGTGAAGGCCAAAACACCTGGCGCGGCAAGGCTCAAAAGTATGGCGAGGACGAAGTTGGGTGTAATGCTTTTGCGGGGCATGTCGGTTCCGGTTGATTTTTTGCTGCGTATTATGTGCATTACTGCTCGACCAATTCGACGCGGCGATTGCGGGCGCGGCCAACCTCATCGCGGTTGTTCGACACCGGCGCGAACGAGGCCAGTCCTTTGGCGGCCAGCCGTGTGGGCGCGATGCGGTAGTCCTTGGCCAGCGCGGCAACCACCGCCTCGGCGCGACGCTGCGACAGGTCGAGGTTGTGGGCGAGGTTGCCGGTCGAATCGGTGTGGCCGACCACATAAAATCGGAGATTGGGCTTTGCGCGCAGCGAACCGGCGACAGCGTCCAATGCGGGTTTCGACGCCGGCTTGATCGCCGCCTGATCGGTATCGAAATAAATCCCGTAAACCGCCGCCTTGCCGGTTTCTTCGATATCTCGGCTCAGGCTATCGGCAGTGATAGTCACCAGACCGGTCTGCAACGGCAGCGTCTGCACCACCACCTGCTGCACCGATGCGCTGTCTTCATAGCCGCCGATGAACAACGCAATGTAGATCGCCCCTGCACTGACCTCGCGCTTGGCAAGAATGTAGTAGGGCTTCCTGTAATCGTTGTAAACATCGCCTTCCAAAGCCACCAATCCGCCAAGCTGCTCGGCCTGGTTGCTGGAACCGCAGTCGTCCAGCTCACACGCGAACAACGTGGCGAAGCCCGCCTTGGTCAGCGCAGCTTCGTAGTTCGCATACAGCTTCAGCGTGGAAACGTGTTTGATCGAGTAATAATGCTGGTGTACGTCGCCGACCAAATCCACCATCGCCGCCTTGCCCGAGGCAGCAACGATGCTTTTCGGCAGACTGATCGTTTCATGGCCCGTTTTTTTGGCATCTTGCAACTTGGCACCCGGATAACGCGGCAACAGAGGACTGTCGTCTTCGTGCTTTTCCACCGCAGTGCTCGCACCCGCTGCTGCCGGCGGCGCGGTCAGATACGCCGAATTCACCGTAATCAATCCGGTTTCGAGCGGCTCGGCCTCCACCACGAGCTGTTGCACCGACGCTTTGTCTTCGTAGCCGCCGATAAACAGGGCGACGACAACCAGCCCCTTGCTGCCCTTGCCTTCGGCAACCAGGAAGTAGGGCTTGTGATAATCGTTGTAGACACTGCCTTGCAACGACAGCAAGCCGCCAAGCTGCTCGGCCTGATTCTTGTCGCCGCACTCATCCAGCTTGCAGGTGTAGATAATGCTCAAGCCACTGCGCTGCACGGCATCGCGGTAGTTTTCGTACAGTTTCAACGTCGAGACACGGCTTAGTTCGTAGAAGTGGCGGGTGATATCGCCGACTTTCGGCGCCATCACGAAGCCGGAATCCGCGGCACCCACCGACCGGCCCATTGGCACGTCGATGGTTTCGTAATCCACCTGCCGGTAGTCTCGCGTCTCCGCACCCGGATAGCGGGAAAGCAGGGGATGATCGAGTGCATCGCTGCGGCTTTGCGCTGGCGCTGCGAGCATGATTGCGGTGATCGCCAGCAGTGCCAGCAACAGGTATTTGGGTGATGTATCGATCATTGATGCAAATCCAGCCATGGTGGAGGTTATTTTACGAAACGCGACACCCGTTTGCAGTACAGGCTCCAGTTTCGGTTGCCAGTTGGGCAGCGATAGGCGCTCACTGCACCGCGCTGAAGGCAACAGGAACGCCCCCTCACCACGCCGGCAAAAAAAGCAGCAGCGCGGTAATCGCCGCCGCCAATGCCAGCGCCATCAGCAGCAGCCGCAGCCAGGCGCCGTTTGTGGGGTCAGTCGGTGCTGCGGTTGCACTGTCGTTTTCTTGCTGCAACTCGGCCATTTCATGCGCCCGCACCTCACAACTCGCGCGCTTGGCCAGGCCCGGCGCACTGAGCACAAAGCGCAGACCGCGGATTTCGATCTGATCGCCATGCGCCAACACCACCTGTTGCACCGGCCAGCCGTTCACCCGTGGCGTCACCGGCGCGGTGGCAGTCAACATCACGCAGTCGCCGAGCAATTCGAGCCGCGCTTCCTCGGCGGCGGCATAGCGGCTGTCGAGGGCAATCTGTGCTGTGGCATCGCTGCCAATGCGAAGCACGTCGTGCAATACGAATGCCTGGCCGGAAACCGGGCCACTCAGGCCGCGCAACAACACCGTGCCATGCTCGATCTCGCGCGCATCGTCCACCACGATCGGCTCGGCCGGAACCGGCATCGGCGGCTCGGCCGAGCACAGCAACAGCTCCACCTCGCCCATGTGCAGGCGATCGCCGGCGCGCAGCAAGGCCAGCTCGGCGACGGCGCGTGAGTTGACAAAGACCGTGCTGCCCAGATTACGCAACCACAGGCCGGCCGGGCTCAGGTGCATGCGCGCATGATGGGCACCGACCCCAGCGCCGGCGATCTGCACGGTCGAGTCATCCGCCGCGCCGATGGTGGTGTCGCCCACGCCGAGGTCAACATCTGCCGATTCGCCATGGGGAAAGGTCAGTCGCATCGCGCAGCTCCATTGCCAACGCGCAATTTACCACGCGCGCTCACAGCCGTTGCGCAAACCGGGCATTGGCGCCGACAGCGCGCCATTTCGCCTAGGGAAACTCTGATCAAGTCAAAATTTCCCAACGCCATGAATGGCCTGCACGCGGATCAATTACGCAAGTGATTGATCCGGCAAAGCCGAGCCCGGCGATGCCGGACTCGGCGAGTCTGAAAAGTCCAGGATGGACTTGTTCAGACCATCCCTTGCGGGCGGATGCTGCCCCGCAACTTGGCCGCGAAGCCCAGCGCGGCGACAATGCCGGATCGTCGGGAGGATCCCATGTCGCATATCGAAATTCGCAAGCCTCACAACAAGCCACTCAAGCAGGCCAGGGCCTGTGTCGATCGCGTGGCCAAACACATTGCCGAAAAGTTCGACATCGAGTACGTGTGGGAAGGCAGCACACTGGAGTTTTCGCGCAGCGGCGTCGAGGGCCATATCACCGTGGACAGCGATGAAATCCATGTCCGCGCCACCTTGGGTTTTCTGCTCGGCATGCTCAAAGGACCGATCGAAGACGAAATCCAGCGTTATCTCGATCAAGAGTTCAGCTGAGATGCGCCGAAGCATGCATCCGGGGTGCCCGTCGTTGGGAGCCAGTGTTTCTGTCGGAGCCGGCCTGCCGGCGAACGGTCTTGCGAAAAGCTTCGCGCGCCCCGCGCTCCCACAGTAGCCGGTCGCCAGCGTACAAGGGCAGTCTGAACAAATTGCTTTTCGTCATTCCAGCAAAGCGGCGATCCATCGCACGGCCCGCACCACCAAACGGCCGAGGAGTGGCACTTTGCGAGTTGGTTTCCTGTTCGACCAGCACGTGCGTTCAACTCACGCCCTGGCGAACGGGTTTGGGTGCTTGGCAAACAGACGCCGCGACACCTCCCGCTCACGTTCGCTGATGCTATGCAGAAAATCGCTGGCGCCGTCGAGCGCGGCAAATGCGCTGAAACCGCGTTCCAGAAATTGCTGCAAATCCGCCACGCCGGCCAGCCGCGCCGGCACCCGGCTGGCACGCAGCAGGCCGGAGACGCCGCGTTTATGCACGGCGCGATCGAGGGTCTGGCCGACCGCCACGATCAGATCGATCTGATAACAGCGCAGGCGCGGGCAGCCGGCACTGCGGTAGGCGGCGGCGTAGCGCTTCGCGTCGAGTTCGCTCGGCGCTTCGGCGGATAACGCGCGCACCATGCGCAGGTCCAGACCATGCGAGAGCGCGCCCAACGCGACCGCATCGCCCAAAGCACGCAGCAACGATGCTGGCAACATATGCGCCATCAACGGCGCCACCTTGGCGATGTTCTGATCGCGGCGGGTGAAATCGCGATCGGCATACAGATCGGTCAGAAAAAACATCGCTGCCGGCCGCATGCGCGGGTCAGCCAGCAAGTCGGCAAAACTCGTCGCCAGACGCTGCGACTGCCAGCGCCGCACTAGCGGCAACCACGGCGAGGTATTGAGCGGCTGGCGCACCGGATCGTGCAGGTCGCGGTGCCATTGCACGCGCCGTTTCACCCAGTCTGCACTGACGGTTTCGTTGTGTATCATCATCCTCACTACCCGGCAAAAGGCCTACCTGTAGGCGGCGCGCGGGACTACAATCGAGCTGCCTGACAGGACATTCGCCACCGTATGCTACTACTTCAGCGTGCTTCCGCTCCCAGCACCAGCCACGGCAAGATCGGTTTGGCCATTGCCGGTGGCGGGCCGTTGGGCGGCATTTACGAACTCGGTGCGTTGCGGGCACTGGAGCTCGCCACCGAGGGGCTGAACCTGACCCGTGTCGATGTCTCGGTCGGGGTCAGTTCCGGCGCGTTTCTGGCTGCCGGCCTGGCCAACCGCATGAGCACGGCCGATATCTGCCGCATTTTCATCACCGGCGACTCCGACGACGTGCGTTTTCGGCCAGCGCAGTTCGTGCGCCCGGCCCTGTTTAAATACGTGCGCCGTGCCGCCGGCCTGCCACGCATCATGCTCGACTGGTGTTCCACGCTGCTGGCCGAACCCACCGATTCGCGGCTGAGCGACCTGATCGGGCATTTCGGTGGGCTGATCCCGATCGGCCTGTTCGACAATTCCGGCATCGAACAATTCCTGCGTGAGCTGTTCAGTCAGCGCGGGCGCAGCAATGATTTCCGTGAACTGGCGCGGCCGCTGTATGTCGCGTCGGTGGACCTCGACAGCGGTGAAGCGATCCGTTTTGGCAGCGCCGGCTGGGATGACATCCCGATCTCCAAGGCCCTGCAGGCCAGCTCGGCATTGCCCGGCCTGTACCCGCCGGTCGATATCCGCGGACGCCACTTTGTTGATGGCGCGCTGCGCCGCACCATGAATGCCTCAGCCGTGCTCGATCACGGCATCGACCTGCTGCTGGCGGTCAATCCGCTGGTACCGTTCGATACCAACAGTGCCGCCCTGCGCAGCAACCGCCATGTCGATCGCATTGCCCAGGGTGGCCTGCCGGTGGTGCTGTCGCAGACCTTCCGCACCCTGCTGCAATCGCGGGTTGAAGTGGGCCTTGCCAAGTATGCCGAAATGTATCCAAAAGTGGATCAGATTGTGCTGGAGCCCAACGCCGACGACAGCGAGATGTTTTTCACCAATCTGTTCAGTTATTCCTCGCGCCGACGCATGTGCGAGCACGCCTTTCGCGGCACGCTGGCCGACTTGCGCTCGCGTCGCGAGCTTCTCGGCCCGGTGTTCGAACGCCACGGCCTGAAACTGCGCGACGCGGTGCTCGACGACCCGCACCCGTCGCTGATCAAGGGCTTGCCGCCGATGCACGCGGCCACCGAAACCACGGCGCAGTTGCGCCATGCACTGGACACCGTGGACGACCTGATCGCGACCCGTACGCGCAGCACAACCCGACGCGGATCGGCGGGAAAACGCTCGACACGCTGACACCTCAAGAGCGTTTCGTGGTGTGAAAACTCTAGTTGCTGCGCCGACACTGTTACCGACGGGCGCAGTCGCACCCGCTGTCCACCGCCCGAGGAATGATCATGGCCAAGTCCAAAACCGCACCGCGCGCCAAGCGCAGCAGCAAGTCCACTGCCAGCAAGAGTGATGCCGGCCTGCAAGCCAAAGCCGAGCACCTGTCGCGCTCGATCGTCGAATCCGCCCAGCACATCTGGCTGGCTGGCGTTGGCGCGTTTGGCCGTGCCCAGGAAGAAGGCACCCGCATGTTCGAGGCGCTGGTCAAGGAAGGCATGAATATCGAAAAGAGCACCCGCCACATTGCCGGCGACCGCGTTGAAGCGGTGCGCGATGCGATGGAAGAGCGCGTCGGTAACGTGCGTGATCGTGCATCCGACACCTGGGATCGCCTGGAAAAAGTGTTCGAGCAGCGCGTTCAGCGCGCCCTGACCAAGCTTGGCGTTCCCGGCAGCAAGGAATTGCAAGATCTGATCGCCCGCGTCAACGAGCTCAATGCGCAATTGCGCAAGCTGGCCGGCGTGCCGTCGAAGATCAAGCCTGCTGCCAAGAAGGCGCCGGCCAAGAAGGCTGCGGCGAAGAAAGCCAGTGTGAAGAAGCCCGCCGCCAAGAAGCCGGCAGCGAAGAAACCCGCCGCCAAGAAGGCCGTCAACAAGGCGCCGGCAGCCAAGAAAGCCAGCAAGGCCGCACCACGCAAGAAGGCCACGTTGCCGAAGACGCCGGCCCCGAGCGCGCCGACTGGCAGCAATTGATTCGTAGCGCCCAAGCACTCCCCGAGACCGGCGTGCCAATAACAGCGCCGGTAGTAAACGGCGTTACACCAAGGAACCCTCTTGAAACAGTAGCGAGCGGCCCGAGGGCAAGGCGCACGGAGCGCAGGAACCGCAGTGTACATTCACGTACATGAGGATTCCGAGCACCGCGCAACGCCGCAATCGGGTCGCGCAGCAGGTTTCAAGAGGTCCCCACCTTTTCAGTTGTGGCCCGCCAACCGACACGACGTCCCGTTTGATCCCTCCCCTTACGGCACTTCGGGTTGGCGGGCCCTTTTTGTTTGTTCGTGAAAAGAGAGATAACCGATCTGCCTATCGATCATGCAGTGCAACAATCGCGGTAGGATGGGTAGAGCGTAGCGAAACCCATCAACCACGCCATTGCAACTCACTTGATGGGTTTCGCCTCGCTCTACCCATCCCTACCAGTGCACGCCCCGCTACCAGTGCACACCGCGCATCAGCGAGGCAAACGCGATCTGCTCGTTGCTCGGCTTGAGCGGTTCCTTCGGGATGGCATCGCCCTTGGCAGCCGCCGAATCGGGGAACAACTCGAACGCGGTATTCATTACCACTTCGTAAGCCTTTGGCATCACCGCATTGAGCACGCCGGCGAAGATGCCGAGCCGTGTCGCGATCCGGCTGGGCCGCTCGACGATGGCCTCGACGATCAGATCGGCGGCCTCGTCGGCGCTGATCGTCGGCACCGATTCGTACATCTTGGTCGGCGCGATCATCGGCGTGCGTACCAACGGCATATTGATGGTGGTGAAGGCGATATTCTTGCCGGAAAACTCGGCCTGTGCGCAGCGGCTGAAGGCATCGAGCGCCGCTTTGGACGCGACATACGCCGAAAAGCGCGGCGAATGGGCAAGCACGCCGATCGATGAGATGTTGATGATATGGCCGCGGCGACGATCAGTCATCTTCGGCAGAAAACCCATGATCAGGCGCAGCGATCCGAAATAATTGAGCGCCATGGTGCGCTCGAAATCGTGGAAGCGATCGTAACTGAGCGCGATCGAGCGTCGGATCGAACGGCCGGCATTGTTGACCAGAATATCCACCGCGCCGTGTTCCTTCAGCACGGTCGCAATCAACGTGTCGCACGATGCGGTTTCCGCCAGATCGGCGGTATAGGCCCAGCATTTGCCGCCGGCGGCGATGATCTGGTCGCGGGTCTTGGACAACTCTTCTTCCCCGCGCGCCACGATGATCGTCTTGGCGCCGGCTTCGGCAATCTTGAACGCCGCCGCCTGGCCGATGCCCGATGAGGCGCCGGTGATCAGCACTACCTTGTCCTTGACCTTGCCCTTGAGCGAGTGATCGACGAACAGCGCCGGATCGAGGTTGCGCTCCCAGTAATCCCAAAGCCGCCAGGCGTAATCGTCCAGCCGCGGCAAGGTGATTTTGCTGCCCTTCAGAGCGCGCTCGGTTTCGCGCGCGTCGAAGCGGGTCGGGTAATTGATGAACGACAGCATCTGCGCCGGAATCTGCAAGTCGCGCAACAGCATGTTGGTCATGCGCTTGACTGGCGGCAAGTTGGCGATCGCCATGCGCACCGCACCAGGCACGAACGCGAACATGCGGGTGTCGATGCGCAGCGTCATCTCCGGCGCGTGGCCGGCGCGGCAGAATGTGTTGAGCGCTTCGCCCACGCGCAGCGGCTCGGGATCGACCAGATGGAAACAGTGGCCATCGAGGCCTTTCTTGTGCGCGATGTAGTCCATCGCATCGGCCACGTAATCCACCGGCACCATGTTGATGCGGCCACCTTCGATGCCCAGGGTTGGCATCCATTGCGGCAGGGTTTCGCGCAGCTTCTTGATCAGGGTGAAGAAATAATACGGGCCATCGATCTTGTCGATTTCACCGGTTTTGGAATGGCCCAGCACGATCCCCGGGCGATAGATCCGCCACGGCACGGGGCACTCATTGCGCACCAATCCTTCGGAATCATGCTTGGTACGGAAATACGGGTCTTGCAAACCCTCGGCCTCGTCGAACATGTCTTCGCGGAACACGCCCGGATACATGCCGGCGGCGGCAATCGAGCTGGTGTGGTGGAAACAACCCGCCTTGATTGCGCTCGCCAGCTCGATGGCGTGGCGAGTGCCTTCGATGTTGGCCACGCGCTGGCTTTCGGCATCGGCGCTGAGATCGTAAATCGCGGCGAGGTGGAAGAAGTGCGCCACTTTGCCGGCCAGGCTGCCCACCTGCGCCGCGCTCAGGCCGAGCTTGGGTTTCGCCAGATCACCAACCACTGGATGGATACGACGCGCATCCCAGCCCATGCGTTCGATCAGTTGCGTCAGTTTTTTTTGCGAACTCTTGCGCACCAGCACATGGATCGTACCTTTGCGTTTGAGCAGGTTGGACACCAGATGGCGGCCAATGAATCCGGTTGCACCGGTAACGAAATACGACATACACCCCTCCCCGATTGGTTTGCGCCAGTCCCGCATTGCCATGGACTTCGGCCCAGCATAGCCAGCATTGGCCCACCATGCCACAGGGTACGGAACTTGGACACGCTGCGGCCACAGTACAATAGGCCAATGCGCATCGGCCCCTACCTGATCGACCCGCCGCTGGTGCTGGCACCCATGGCCGGCGTCACCGACAAACCGTTTCGCTTGCTGTGCAAACGCATGGGCGCCGGCATGGCGGCATCGGAGATGACCTGCGCCGACCCGCGCCTGTGGCGTACCGCCAAATCACGGCAGCGCATGGATCACGCCGGCGAACCGACGCCAATCTGCGTGCAGATCGCCGGTTCCGACCCGCAACGGCTGGCCGACGCCGCCCGCTTCAACGTCGATCACGGCGCCCAGATCATCGACATCAACATGGGTTGTCCGGCAAAAAAGGTATGCAACGTCTGGGCTGGCTCGGCATTGCTGCGCAACGAGGCGCTGGTGGCACGCATTCTCGGCGCGGTTGTAGCGGCAGTTGCGGTACCGGTGACACTGAAAATCCGCACCGGCTGGGACAACGCGCATCGCAACGCGCTTGCCATCGCGCGCATTGCCGAGGACTGCGGCATCGCCGCGCTGGCGGTGCACGGCCGCAGCCGTGACCAGCTCTACACCGGCTGCGCCGAGTACGACACCATCGCCGCAGTGAAAGCCGCGCTGCATATCCCGGTGATCGCCAATGGCGACATCGATTCGCCGCAAAAAGCGGCGCAGGTGTTGCGCCAGACCGGTGCCGACGCGGTGATGATTGGCCGCGCCGCGCAGGGCCGGCCATGGATCTTCCGCGAGATCCGGCACTACCTCGCCGGCGGTGCGCTGCTGCCGCCGCCATCGCTGGCGGAAGTGCGCGATATCCTGCTCAGCCATCTCGACCAGCTGCATGCGTTTTATGGTGAACCGCAGGGCGTGCACATCGCCCGCAAGCACCTGGGCTGGTACGCCAGGGATCGCCCGGAGAACGCCGCATTTCGGTCGGTGGTCAATGCCGCGCAGAGCGCGGCGGTGCAGCGGCAGCTGACCACCGACTACTTTGCCCGGTTGATCGACGACGCCGCGCAAGCTCTGGCTGCATGAAGCAGATGCACCCGCGTTGACTCTGCGCTATCATGCGCAGCTTATCTTTCCATCCGAATCAAAGGATATAAGGCCGCGATGAGCAACTTCCTGTTTACCTCCGAGTCGGTGGGCGAAGGCCACCCGGACAAAGTCGCCGATCAGATTTCCGACGCCGTGCTCGACGCCATACTGGCGCAGGACAAGCGCGCCCGCGTTGCCTGCGAAACCTTGATCAAGACTGGCGTTGCCATCGTCGCCGGTGAAATCACCACCAGCGCCTGGATCGATCTGGAAGCGCTGACCCGCAAGGTGATTATCGATATCGGATACGACACCTCCGAAGTCGGGTTCGATGGCGCTACCTGCGGCGTGCTCAACCTGATCGGCAAGCAGTCGCCCGACATCAACCAAGGCGTTGACCGCAAGCACCCGGAAGAGCAAGGCGCCGGCGACCAGGGCCTGATGTTCGGCTACGCCAGCAACGAGACCAAGGCGATGATGCCGGCCGCCATCCACTACGCGCACCGGTTGGTCGAGCAGCAGGCCAAGGTACGCAAGAAAGGCAAGCTCAAATGGCTGCGCCCGGATGCCAAAAGCCAGGTGACGCTGCGTTATGAGAACGACAAGGCGGTGGCCATCGACGCCGTGGTGCTGTCCACCCAGCACGACCCGGACATCAAGCAGAAAGACTTGATCGAGGCGGTGCGCGAACACATCCTCAAGCCGGTGCTGCCGGAAAAGTGGCTGCACAAGGGCACCCAATACCACATCAACCCAACCGGCAAGTTCGTGATTGGTGGCCCGGTCGGTGACGCCGGCCTGACCGGACGCAAGATCATCGTTGACACCTACGGCGGCTGGGCACGCCACGGCGGCGGTGCATTCTCGGGCAAGGATCCGTCCAAGGTCGATCGTTCCGCTGCGTACGCGGCGCGTTACGTCGCCAAGAATGTGGTCGCCGCCGGTTTGGCCGAGCGTTGCGAGGTGCAGGTGAGCTACGCCATCGGTGTGGCCGAGCCAACCTCGATTTCGGTCACCACCTTTGGCACCGGCAAGATCAGCGACGAGAAGATCGAGAAGCTGATCCGCGCCCACTTCGACTTGCGTCCGTACGGCATCATCAAAATGCTCGATCTGATCCACCCGATGTATCAGCAGACCGCGTCCTATGGCCACTTCGGCCGCAAGCCGCAGGAGTTCAGCTACCTCGATGCCACCGGCAAGGCATTCCAGGCCACCGCGTTTTCATGGGAGCGTACCGACCGCGCGCAGGCATTGCGTGATGATGCCGGGTTGAAGGGCTGAGTAGCGGGTCGCGGCATTCGGCGTGATCGCGGTGAACCGGTTGCGGGGCTCATTGCCGCACGATGGTATCGGGATGCGCACGATGTGGTAGCCCGGGTTGAGGCGAAGCCGAAACCCGGGGCGCATCGCGCCCGAAACCCGGGGCGCATCTCGCCCGAAACCCGGGGCGCATCGCGCCCGAACCCCGGGACCCGTTTCGCCGCGACTGCCGAACCCCGGCGCCCTACACCGGTTCACCGCGACTGCCGAACCCCGGCGCCCTACACCGGTTCACCGCGGTGACGCGCAAAATCCCGGGTTACGGCCTGCGGCCTAACCCGGGCTACCACTGAGTTGCGGGTTACGCCCTCTACAACCGTTCGGCTGATTGCCTTATTCTCGACCTGTCGAATGCACGAGAAGGGATGACTTCCCATGAACTGCGGCTCATGCCCCGTGTGCGGGGCGAAGAACAGGCTTTTTCGCAGTTTTGTCCGTGGCACCGGGCAGTTCGACCTTCGCGGGAAGTGCTGGTATCAGTTCGCTTCGGAAATCGGTCAGTGTCGCACCTGCGGCACACGCCTGGTGCCCATGCGCGAAGCACGCCCGTGGGCGCGTACGCTGGGCGTGTCGGCCATCGTGCTCCTTATCGCGGGCAAGCTGGTGCCGGCATTTTTCCTGGACTCCAGCACCGATCTGCGAACCATGTCCATGGCCACCACCGTAGTCGCGTGCTCCGTGCTGGCGTTTCTCATCTGTAATCGCCGATACATACCCTTGGCAACGCGCGACGACGCGCATTGCGGATCAGCCGTCACGCGGCCGTAACTTCGAGACGCGCACCCTCACAACACCCCGCGCTTGATCTGGTCGCGTTCGATGCTCTCGAACAGGGCCTGGAAATTGCCTTCGCCGAAACCCTCGTTGCCCTTGCGCTGGATGATCTCGAAGAAGATCGGGCCGATGCAATTCTGGGTGAAAATCTGCAACAGCTTGCGCTGTTTGGTTTCCGGGTCGGCATCGATCAGGATTTTGTTGCGGCGCAAGCGCGACAAATCCTCGCCGTGATTGGGGATGCGTTGGTCGACCACCGAAAAATAGGCATCCGGGGTGTCGAGAAACTCCACCCCGCGCGCGCGCATGGCTTCCACCGTTGCGTAGATATCGTCGGTAAAGCAGGCGATGTGCTGGATGCCCTCGCCGTGGTATTCGTTCAAGTACTCGTTGATCTGCGATTTCGGATCGCTCGACTCGTTGAGCGGAATGCGCACGATGCCATCCGGTGCGGTCATCGCCTTGGAGATCAGCCCGGTCTTGACACCCTTGATGTCGAAGTAGCGAATCTCGCGGAAGTTGAACAGCTTCTCGTAGTAGTCGGCCCACTTTTCCATGTTGCCGAAATACAGGTTGTGGGTGAGGTGATCGATGAAGGTCAGGCCAAAGCCTGGCGGGTGGCTATCGACGCCGGGTAGTTGCTCGAAATCGCCATAGACATCGCCACCATCGCCGTAGTTGTCGACCAAATACAGCATCGCGCCGCCGATGCCGGCCACTACCGGCCGCTGTACCGCCTTGCTCGCTTCGCCGTCGATCCGCTCACCACCGCGCGCCAGCACCTGCTCCCGCACCTTGCCCGCAGGTTCACGAAAACGCACGGCAAAACCACAGGCACCGGGGCCATGTTTGACCGCGAACGCAGCGGCAAACGAATCCGGCTCGGCGTTAACCAGAAAATTGACACCACCCTGCCGGAATACGGTGATGGCACGACTGCGATGCCGCATCACAGCACTGAACCCCATGCGCTCGAACAGCGCAACCAGCTCGCCTTCGCGCCCGCCCGGCGCGGCAAACTCGACGAACTCGAAGCCATCGATACCCATCGGGTTTTCGAAGCGGCTCGGTGTTATGCCAAGATTGGGTTGTGCGTTCATGGGCAATGCCCTCCAGCGTTCGATCAAGCCACCGTTATAGTTTCAACTGAAACCAATTGCAAGGCAAACCCATGCATTCCGAGGCGGCACTGAAGCTCGAACGATTCCTTCCCTACCGGCTGTCGCTGCTGTCCAACCGCATCAGCGCCTCGATTTCGCGTGCCTATGCCGAGCGCTTCACGCTGTCGATCACCGAATGGCGGGTGATGGCGGTGCTGGCACGCTTTCCCGGCTTGTCGAGTAACGAAGTCGCTGAGCGCACGGCGATCGACAAGGTGGCAATCAGCCGTGCGGTCAGCAATCTGCTGCGCCATGGCCGCCTGCAACGCGAAACCCACGGCAGCGACCGGCGCAAATCGGTGCTCACCCTCAGCGCCGCCGGCCATGCCATTTGTGATGAGGTGGTGCCGCGCGCCGAGGCTTACGAGCAGGCGCTGCTGGCCGGTCTGGATGATGCCGAACGCACGGCACTCAATCGCATCATCGAGAAATTGATGCGGCAGCAGGCGATTGCGGCCGAGCATTTGTAGGGACACTCTGAGCAAGTCCGTTTTCTCATTCCAGCGACTGCGCGCGCCTGAAGCGCGCGCGAACAGCGAAGCTGGCCCCGCAGGGCGGCGGGCATGGACAACCCGCCGTAAAGCTGGAATTCATTCCAAACAACAACGTGGACCCCCAGCTTTCGCTGGGGTGACGACTTGTTCAGCGCTTCCGTAGGGTTCTGGCGCTGGATCCGCCAAAATCGGAGGTGTCGAGGTGGCGTCGCCGTTTGCGTTGCACGACGGTTGCATGCGCGATAACATGCAACTCCGCATGTAATCAAGGGAGGCATCATGCCATCGATCCACGACTCGACCGGCAAGGTCGCGCGTCACCGCGAGCGGATGCGTGCTGCGGGGCTGCGTCCTGTCCAGTTCTGGGTGCCGGACACCCGCTCACCTGAGTTCGCGGCACAAGTCCGGCAGCAGTGCCAAAACCTCAAGGGCGACCCGGCAGAAGCCGACGTTTTGCGCTTCACGCAAGCGGCGGCAACCCACGTTGAGGGCTGGGAATGACGCAGCGTGGCGATCTGGTCACGGTTTCCCTGCAAGGCGACTATGGCAACCCGCGACCAGCCCTGATCGTTCAATCCGACCTGTTGACGGACTTGGACAGCGTTGTGCTCTGTCCGGTCACCAGCGATCTGCGCAATGCGGCATTTCGCGTGACCGTTGAGCCGAATCCAGCCAACGGGTTGCGCACGCTTTCGCAAGTCATGGTGGACAAACTTTCGACGCTACCGCGTAACAAAATCAGCGCGCCATTTGGCCGTCTCGATGCAGAGCGGATGAAGATGGTAGATCGGGCGTTGCTGCTGGTCGCCGGCGTAATCTGAGCCGCCGATGCAATGGCGGCATGTTCACGGTGTCGCCAAATCCACAACCCAACCGGGAAACCCCATGTCCTATCTCAGCCACTTGCGCGGCATCGCTTCGGGCATCGAATACCCCGCCGATGTGCCGATGAACCTCGACCCCAGCGATGGCCGGCCAGTCGAAATGGTGCTTGATCTGCAACGCCTGCGTGCCGAGCAACCCGACCAGCGCTGGTACACGCCGCAGCGGCCGGACATGTGGCGCTTCGGTGCGCTGCTGGCGCTGGATGCCAATGACCCATCCGACGCCCGCCATCTGGTGGCGCTGGGCGAAGGCCACACCCCGTTGCTCGATTACCGCCAGCATCCGGTTGCCAGGGCCGCCGGGCTGGCGCTGGCGCTGAAGGAAGAAGGCCGCGCGCATCCGGGCTACGGCAGCAATCCCACGCAAAGCTTCAAGGATCGCGGCATGGCGATGGTGGCGGCACAGGCACGCCGGCTCGGCCTGAACCAGTTGGCGGTGCCAACCCAGGGCAATGCCGGCGATTCGCTCACCCGCTACGCCCTGGCCGGCGACCTGCAAATCGTAGTCGCCATGCCCGACGACACGCCAACCCCGATTCTGGGCAATGTCGCGGCAGCGGCCTTGCGCCATCCGGCACAGGTCAAACTGGAATTGATCGGCCCGACCATCCGCGAGGCCGGTGCCCTGCTCAAGGAAAAGTACCTGCCGCAAGGATATTTCTCGGTGGCCACGTTTCAGGAACCGGGCTGGCGCATCGAAGGCAAGAAAACCCTGGGTCTGGAACTGGCCGAACCGATCGCCCGGCCGTGGGACTCCGATGAGCGCCGCTGGGCACTGCCGGATGTGGTGATCTACCCGACCGGCGGCGGTACCGGCGTGCTCGGCATGTGGAAAGCCTGGGCCGAACTTGAGGTGCTGGGCCTGATCGGCAGCGCGCGGCCACGCATGATCTGTGTGCAAAGCGAAGTCACCGCGCCGCTGGTCAATGCCTTTGCCGCCGGTGCCGACGATAGCACCGTGGTCAGCGCCGGCCTGACCCTAGCCTGCGGCCTGAATGTGCCCGGCGGCGTTGGCCACTTCCGCGTGTTGCAGATCATCCGCGACAGCGGTGGCGCAGCGGTCGCCGTGAGCGAAGCCGATACCGCCGCCGAACTGAGCCGGGTGTGGCGCGACACGCGCTGGTGGATCAGCCCGGAGGGCGCAGCCTGCCTGGCGGCTTTGCCGCAACTGCTCGATCGCGGCCTGCTCAAATCCGGCGAGCGGGTTGTGGTGGTGAACACCGGCTCGCTGGAGAAATACCTGCCCAACCTGCGCCATTTGTTGGGAACCGCTTGAAACCGGCGCGTCGGGTCAGTCGTGAGTTGATGCAGGGCATCCCTGCGAATGTTGCCTATGCGTGCGTGCAGCCTTGCAAGCCGCGTATTGCTTTTGCCGTTCGGCAAGTGCCCACTTGTAGGCAAAGCGCGCTGTCCCGGCGGCGCGAGCAAAGCAGGTCGCCTGCGCATTGTCAGGATCAAGTGCGATCTTGTGAGCGATCAGCATGATGCAGCTTCCACGGCCTGCTTCACGCCATCGGGCAGCTTCTGGTTCTTGCGGCTACGGCTGCCGTACCAACGGGCGCTGAACACGGTGATGATTTCCAGCACATCGCGGGCCAGGTCTCAATACGGTTCGGTTTGTCCATATTCCGTTTGCTCTGACTTGCCGAATGGCAGCCGTAGCGCCGCTCATGGTTCGACAAGCTCACCACGAACGGGTTAACCGAACAGCATTGGGCCAGGTCTTCCTCGAACGTCGTATCGACACCTTGGTTGATGATGAGCACCTCAACCTCTTTCGCTTCGCAAATAGCGAAAACCAGTTCCGCGCCAAAGCGCAACAGGCAGTCTTTGTGGGCGACAACCAGGCGACCGACGCGCCCTTCGATGATTTCATCGAGTAGCCGCTTCAAGCCTTTCTTGTGGTAGTTCATACCGGAACCCAGATCGGCAATCACCTTGAACGTCCAACCCTGCTTGGCGCAGTAGCGTTCAAGCACCTGCTTTTGCCGCTCCAGATCGTCTTTCTGGTCGTGGCTCGACACGCGGGCGTAGGCAATGGTTTTTCGGTCTTGCGGCGCGGCGTGAAATAGCTCCGGCTTGAGCTTGGCAAGGTCATAGCGCCGCTGCCGCCCGACGGTGCGCACCGGTATCAGCTTGCCTTCGACCTCCCAGCGACGCAGTGTCGTTATCGACACGCCCAACGCTTCTGCGGCTTTGGCGATGGCTACATATCTATTCATAACGGGTCCTGATTAGCAATGTGCGTCAGCCGACCGGATCGAGCGAAGCGGCTGGGCTACCGAACCGGTGGCGACGGCCA
>PFJA01000299.1:19547-19664 GCA_002782905.1 Lysobacterales bacterium CG_4_10_14_3_um_filter_64_11 | reverse complement strand
ACAGCGCACGTTATGGCGGGCATGATTTGCTGCATCTGCGCTGGCAGCGCGCGTTGCCGAACGATTGGCAGTTGGCGGTACGGGTGATGAATCTCAGCGATCGTCGCTATGCCGAGC
>PFJA01000299.1:301-19540 GCA_002782905.1 Lysobacterales bacterium CG_4_10_14_3_um_filter_64_11 | reverse complement strand
TCTGGGCTTCGCCACGTTTCGCTATTTTCCCGGTGCCGGCCGCGCGCTGTTTGTGGAACTGGCCTGGCGCCGCGATTGATGCGCGGCCACAGCGGCCGGTCACCGCCGCCATGCGCTATGCTCCTGCAAGACGGCTGCGCGGGAGGCACCATGCGGGTAGTTTACGAGGCAGAAAATGTGATCGACGCGCATCTGGTGAAGGACCTGCTGGAAAACGTGGGCATCCCGGCTTGGGTACGCGGCGAGTTTCTCACCGGTGGCATCGGCGAGTTGCCGACCCAGGGTCTGGTAGTGGTGGCGGTGCCCGATTCGGCGCTCGCCCCGGCTCGCGCCGAAATCGCCGCGTGGCAGGCGGGGCGCGATGCGTTGCCGAGTGCAGCAGACGATGCGAATCCCGCGCTTGACGGCGACGACGCCACGGTATTCACGCCCGTGTGAGATTCCCCGGTGCGCCGGAGCATTGCGAAGGACGGCAAAGCACATTGGGCGGGTGCGCAAAGCACGCGAACAACGCAAAGCGAGTAAATCACAATTCGGGCTTTTCTTTGCGAACTTAGCGTGTTTTGCGGACCATTTGCTTTTTCCCGAGTCCCGAGTAGCGGTTTGGTCATTCCGCAGACGCCGTTCCCGGTATAGCATGGCTGCACAGGGGAACGGCCAGGGTCGCCGTGGTGTGCAGGTCGCCACGGTGTCAACTGGTGTGATCAGGGCGTAGCCGATGACACACGCGTGCAAAACATGGATCGTTGCAACGGGCATTGCGCTCGGCCTGCTGCTGACGCCGCAAATGGCTGCGGCCAGCGATGCGGTGCTGGAAACCGCAGTGATCGCCAGCGATCAGCCCTACACCGTGCGCCAGATACTGCGCGGCGATGCCGGTGCATGGCAGCCGCGCGATGTCAGCCGCCTGCACTTTGCCGGTAATCCGGCAATGGTCTATTGGCTGCGTATCACCGCGACCTTGCCGGCGTCCGCCGATGATCGCTGGGTGCTTTGGTTCGATCGCGTCACGCTTACCGATCTGATCCTGCTGCAACGCGATGGCAACGGCGATTTTGTCGAAGTATCGCGCCAGTTCTTTCGGCCGGAGCCGGATGACCCGGCCTTTTCCTCGGGTTTTCGCTTCCCGCTGCGCGGCTATGGCTCGCAATCGCTGGAGTTGTTGCTGCAGGTGCGCAGCAATGTTGCGGTCAACCTGCGCCCGCTGCTGCTCAGCGAAGCGCAATACCAAGCCATGGATCGCGACAGCGTGATCTTGCTGGCGGCGATGTACGCCGGTTTGTTGGTGCTGGCGCTGACCGGGTTGGCCATGTACATCGCGTTGCGTGATCGCACCCACGGCGCCTATGTGGGGTTCACCGCGACGGCATTGTTTTTGTTGTTGTCGATCAATGGCCACGCCTACGCCTTGCCGGTGCTCGACATACTGGCGTACTGGCGCGAGTTGGGCCTTTTGGCGCTGGCCAGTCTGCTGACCGCGTTTACCGCGATGCTGGCGCGTGCGTTTGCCAATGGCGGCCGTGATGCGCCGCGCAGTGATTTCATGCTGCTCTGGGTCGCCCGCTTGTCACTGCTGCTGGCGCTCGCCTGCGCACTCAACTTGCGTGCGTTTTTGCCGCAGTTGCAGGTCGCCTCGCTGCTGCTCGGGGTGCTGTCGGCGGTGCTGGTGATCGCGGCCGCGGTGTTGGCGTTGCGCCGTCGTCAGCCGCTGGCACGGCCGATGTTGTTCATCTGGTCGATGGTCTATGCAGCGGTGCTGGTGCGCGCCCTGATTCCGCTGGGCTGGATGCCGCACAACAGCGTGACGATGTATGGATTCCAGACCGCACTGGCGTTCGCCGCGTTTTTGTTGTCGCTGGCCATGGCCGATCAGGTAATGGAGTTCCGCAAGCAACGCGATCGCGCCCGGCTGGCCATGGAACAGGCCAACGCCAGCCTGCAATCGGAAAAAGTGCGGCGGCACCTGGTGGAGTCGTTGCAAAGCGGTTTGCGTGCCGCGCCGGTGGCCGACCTCGCCTGGATTGCGTTGCGACGGATGCTCGATGCGGTCAGTCAGGTGGTGCCGCAGCGGCGTTCCGCAGTCGCTGTTTTCGGCTATCAGGGTGGCGATCACCTGATTGCCGAACCGGTGGCTGCCAAGGAGCATTTTGAACAGATGCTCAGCACCCGTGGCGGCGCGATGAAGGGTCTTTGTCGCAGCAACAAGCCGGTGCAACTGCGCCTGGAAGATTCCAGCGATGAATCAGCGGATGCGCAATATGCGGAAGCGGCATACGCCATCATTCCATTGCCGATGCCGCGGCCCGCATGGGGCGTGCTGCTGATCGAGCGTCCGGCGTGGCAGGCATTTTCGCCATCGGAATTGCGCGAAGCCAGCGAGTTTGTCGCCATGGCGATGCAGGCCGCGGACGATGCGCGTGCTGCCCAGGAGCTGGCCGCCAAGACCGAGCGCGACCCACTGACCGGTGTGCTCAACCGGAAGGCCATTGAAACCATCCTCTCGCGTGAACTGGAATCCGCGCTTGCCCGGCGCACGTCGCTGGCGGTGTTGCTGCTGGGGATCGATCGCCTGAGCCAGCTTGCCGAACGCCATGGCCATGCGGTGGCCGACGATGGCCTGTGCGCGCTGGCTGAATTGGTGCGGCAAGCGCTGACGGTGGGCGATTGCGTGGGACGTCTCAATGGCGAGGAGTTTTTGTTGGTACTACCCGGCAAAACGCTGGAGCAGGCGCGTGCCATCGCCGACAAGTTGCGTCTGGGCGCATCCGACATCCGCGTGCCCAGTCCGCTTGGGCTGTGTCAGTTCACTCTGGGTGTGGGCGGCACGGTGCGTGCATCGGCCGAAAGCAAGGTGATAACTGTGCTCGATCGCGCCGGCAAGGCCCTGCTCGCCGCGCGCCATCGCGGCATCAATCAGACCCACATGATTGCGGTCGATAGCAGCAGCGTGGGCGACCCCGCAGCACGGTTGTACTTCTGATGACCGTGCTCGATCGTCACCATGTGCATGGCCGCTCGCTGCGCGGCCCGTTCGCCGGGCAGTCCGAGGTGTTGTTCGGCATGGGCTGTTTCTGGGGTGCCGAGCGGATTTTCTGGTCGCTGCCAGGGGTGCTGACCACTGCGGTCGGTTACGCGGGTGGCAGCATGGCGAATCCCGGTTACCGTGACGTGTGCTCGGGCCGCACTGGCCATGCCGAGGTGGTGCGGGTGTTGTTCGATGCGTCCCGGATCGCATTGGGTGATTTGCTGCGCCGGTTCTGGGAGGGCCATGACCCGACCCAGGGTATGCGCCAGGGCAATGATGTCGGCAGCCAGTACCGCTCGTTGATAGCCTGCGCCGATGACGTCTGCCATCAAGCCGCGCTCGCCAGCCGCGATGCCTACCAACAGCGGCTGCACGATGCCGGCTTCGGCACCATCAGCACTGAGCTGCTGTTTCCGTTGCCGCCGTTTTATTTCGCTGAGGACGAGCATCAGCAATACCTGTCGAAGCACCCGCAGGGCTATTGCGGCTTGGGCGGCACCGGGGTGGGTTGTGGGTTGGCTGCGACTGCCACCAGCGGCAACGAAAACGCGCAGTAACTGCAAACGCAAAGCGGTCGGCACAGGACGCGAAGTGCGCAAAGGACACGCGGAGTAGATCAGCAGCAAGTCCGGCATGCTGCTTGCACTGCCGTCATTCCTGCGCGAGCAGGAATCCATGCACTGGCAACATGGACCCCAGCGTGCGCTGGGGTGATGGATTTTCAATGTTCCCTTTGCGCCCTTTGCGCCCTTTGCGGACGGCTTGCTGTGCTGTTGAATTTCACGATCGTGTAGCGACCGATCACGGTGTTCGCAGATTGCAGTGTGCCTCAGGGCGCTTCAGGTTTCGCGGCGCTGCCAAAGCCGCCATCGGTCTGCGCGGCAAGATACGCCAGCACCGCGTAGGCGGCGACTTGTTGATCCAGCGCGCGTGGGTCGATCTTGTCCAGGGTGTCGTTGGCGGTATGGTGGTGGTCGAAGTAGTCGCCGCCATCTTGCGCCAGTTGCGCCCAGGCCATGCCGCGCCCCGCCACCGCGATGATATCCGGGCCGGGGCCGCCGCCCTCGCTTTCGTAGGTAATACCCAACGGTTCCAGCACCTCACCAATAGCGGCGATCGTCGGCCGAGTGGCATCGCTGGTGCCCGCGCGCAGCGCATAGATGCGGCCGGCGCCGAAGTCGCTCTCGGCGCCGAGGATGTGCTGGCTGATTTGGGTTTTGTGCTGTTCGGCATACGCCTTGCCGCCAAACAGACCTTGTTCTTCGTTGGCGAACGCGATCACCCGGATGCTGCGCTTGGGCGGTGTTTTAAGATCGCCAATCATGGCGCCGGCAGCCATTGTGATGGCGACCCCCGAGGCGTCATCGATGGCGCCGGTACCAAGGTCCCAGGAGTCGAGGTGACCACCGATGAGGACCACCTGCTCGGGCTGCTCGCTGCCGGTGATTTCGCCGATCACGTTGTACGAGGTCGCCTCACCGACGACACCGGCATCGATGTTCAGGCGCAATCGCACCGGCTGGCCGCGCCGGACCATGTTGGCGAGCAGGTCAGCATCGGGATTGGACAACGCTGCGGCCGGGATGCGCGGTGGCGCGTCATTGCCCTCGGCGTACTGCAATGCGCCGGTATGCGGCATCCGGGCGTGATCGGTACCGATCGAGCGAATCAACAATGCCAACGCACCCTTGCCGGACGCTTCGCTGGCGCCGCGCGAACGCGCGGCAACTGCCGGACCGTAACCCTTGCCATCGCGCGAGCGGGTCATGCGATTGGCGATGAAGGCAATCTTGCCATCAAGGCTGCCGGCCGGTGCCGCGCTCAGCGCCGCCAGATCGGCGAATGCCACTACCTCGCCTTCGAGCGGCCCATTGCTGCCGACACTCAAGCCCAGCGTAGTGATATGCAGCGGCTGCGGGTAGGGCGAAAGCACTTGCGCCTGCTCGGCGCCGCGACGCCAAAGCGGAAAGCTCACCGGCTCGGTCCAGACGCGATCGAAACCCAGCTCGCGGAACTTGGCTTGCGCCCACGCCACGGCACGCGGGTCGGCGTCGCTGCCGGCCATGCGCGGGCCAACTTCGGTGGTCAACGATTCCACGATGTCGTAGGCCGCCGAGCCGCCGTTGGCGAGATCACGCAAATACGCGGCGGTGTGCAGGTCATCGGGCGTGAATGCCGCCTCGCTGGCGAATGCTGGCTGCGATGCAATCAATAGGGCGGCAAGCGCCAGGACACGGGTAGCCATGTGAACTCCAGATCGGTGCGGGATTATTTCTTCAGTGCGTCGCGGATTTCGGTCAGCAGTTGCACCTCGGCGCTGGGTGCGGCCGGTGCCGGTGGTGCCTGTTCCTGCTTGCGCTGCATTTTGTTCATCAGCTTGATGGCAATGAAAATCGCAAACGCGATGATCACGAAGTCGACCGTGCTTTGCACGAACAAGCCGTACTGCAACAGCACCGGCTCGACCCCTTCGGCACCGCGTTTGAGGGTGATCGCCAGATCGGCAAAATTGACGCCACCAACCAGCACGCCGACCACCGGCATGATGATGCCGCTGACCAGTGCCGACACGATTTTGCCGAACGCCGCGCCGATCACCACGCCCACCGCCAGATCGACGACATTGCCACGCATCGCAAACTGCTTGAACTCCGAAATCAGGCTCATTGCGCGCTCCCCACGTCAGTGCTCGCCATCGGAATTGAAGGCGATCGCGCCACTTTACCGGCATCACCCATCAGCGGGAGGTGAAGCTGCCGTCGAGGTGCAGCAGCTCATCGATGGCGGCGTGGTAGCGGTCGCCCGGTTGCAATGCGGCGACGCCGGCCGGCGTGCCCATGAAGATCAGGTCGCCAGCACGCAGCTCATACAAACGCGAGAGTTCGGCAATGATTTCCGGCACCGACCACACCATGTCCGACAGCGGCGCCTGCTGGCGGACGCTGCCGTTGACGCTGAGCATGAGCCGTTGCGCGGCGAGTGCGCCGAATTGTGCGGCTGGAATCACTTCACTGATCGGCGCCGAGCGGTCGAAGCCCTTGGCGGTATCCCACGGCAGGCCCTTGGTCTTGGCTTTGGCTTGTAGATCGCGACGAGTGAGGTCGAGTCCCAGCGCGTAGCCCAGCACCAACGCCATCGCCTGATCGGCGGTCACTTCACCCTCGGCATCACGGCCCAGTGCAACCACCAGTTCCACTTCGTGATGCAGGTCGCTGGTGGCGCTGGGGAACGGCTGTTCGCCACCACCGGCCAGCACCGCGTCGGCGGGCTTCATGAAAAATACCGGCGTGCCACGATCGATTTCAGACCCCATTTCGCGCGCATGCTCGGCGAAATTGCGGCCGACGCAGTAAATGCGATGTACCGGAAAACGGCGGGCATCACCGCGCACCGCAAGGGTGGGGGCGGCCGGGGCGGCAACGATCGGATCAGGCATCGGGCGGGCTCGCAAAAGGCGGCAGTGTAACGCGGCCGCGCCGATTGCGGATCAACGTGCCAGCGAAGCCTTGCCGTCGCCGACGACGCGGTACTCGCCATCGATCACGCTGCCGGCGCGAGTGGCCACTGGCGTTTTCTGCGTCAGCACCCGCCGCAACAGGCCGAAGGCGATCATCAGCGTACCCACCACGACGCCGAACACCAGTACCATGCTGAGCAACGCCAAGCCGAGCAGCGCCAGCAACACGCGCACGACCGGATTGCGCAGGGCGCGTGATGTGGAGAAGTTGCGAACTGAGATCATGGGTGCCTAGCCTGTGGTGCGGTTGTGCGAAGATCAAGGCCACGATGTGACATGGCGCACAAACATGCTACAGCCGGATGACAATACAGACGTAAGCGTTTCGTTAAACGCGGTGCTGGCGGAGCTGCCGGAAGGTGCTGCCAGCGAGGCAGTGCTTGCGATTGACGGTGACGCCGCGTCGTTGATCGTCACCCGCGTGGCTGGCTGCGTGCACGCGTTTCGCAACGTCTGCCCGCACGCCGGACGCCGGCTCGACTGGGCGCCGGGCGCGTTTTTGATCGATCGCGGGCGGCTGGTTTGTGCTGCCCACGGCGCCAGCTTCGACATGGCCAGCGGCCTGTGCGTGGCGGGGCCGTGCAAGGGCGCGTCGCTCACGCGCGTGGCGGTGCTGCCCGAGGCATAAGCCAGCGGCAAAGCGCGCTAAAATGAACGCTTTCCGCGCAGGAGCGATCATGAGCCATCCGTCCCCGGGCGCGCGTTTTCGCGCCGCGCTGGCTGCCGAAACCCCATTGCAGGTGATGGGCGCGATAACCGCTTACGCCGGCTTGATGGCCAAGCGCACCGGCTACCGGGCGTTGTATTTGTCTGGCGGCGGGGTGGCGGCCAATTCGCTGGGCATGCCGGATCTGGGCGTCAGCACCATGGAAGACGTGTTGATCGACGCGCGCCGCATCGTTGACGCCACTGGCATGCCGCTGCTGGTCGATATCGACACCGGCTGGGGTGGCGCGTTCAACATCGCCCGCACGATCCGCTCGTTTGTCCGTGCCGGGGTGGCGGCAGTGCACATGGAAGACCAGGTTGGCCAGAAGCGCTGCGGCCATCGCCCCGGCAAGGAAGTGGTGCCGACCGCCGAAATGGTCGACCGGATCAAGGCAGCGGTGGATGCACGCACCGATCCGGGCTTCGTGATCATGGCGCGCACCGATGCCGCCGCCGTCGAGGGTCTCGACGCCGCGATTGATCGTGCCAGCGCCTACGTCGAAGCCGGCGCCGACATGATTTTTCCCGAAGCGATGACCAGCCTGGACGACTACCGCCGCGTCAAGCAGGCGGTGCAGGTGCCGATTCTGGCCAACCTCACCGAGTTTGGCGCAACGCCGTTCTTTACCACCGACGAGTTGCGCCAGGCTGGTGTCGATATCGCGCTGTATTGTTGCGGCGCCTATCGTGCGATGAACAAGGCCGCGCTGACTTTCTATCAGACCGTGCGCCGTGAGGGCACCCAGAAAAACCTGATCGACAGCCTGCAAACCCGTGCCGAGCTGTACGATTTTCTCGATTACCACGCCTACGAGGACAAACTCGACGCGCTGTTTTCGAAGGAATCGTAATACCGCAGTCGCGAACCGCATTCGATTGCCACGCCATAGCGTGAAAAACCCCAGGAGTCCCCATGTCCGAATCCAGTGCCAACACCCTGCCCAAACCGAAGAAATCGGTCGCCCTCAGCGGCACCGCTGCCGGCAACACCGCGCTGTGTACGGTGGGCCGCAGCGGCAACGACCTGCATTACCGTGGCTACGACATCAAAGACCTGGCCGCTGGAGCCAGTTTCGAGGAAGTGGCGCATCTGCTGGTACACGGCAGCCTGCCCAGCTTCAGCCAGCTCGGCGCCTATCGCAAGAAGCTCAAGGCACTGCGCGGCCTGCCGCTGATCGTCACCGAAACGCTGGAGCGGATTCCGGCCTCGGCGCACCCGATGGATGTGCTGCGCACCGGCGTCTCGGTGCTCGGCACCGTGCTGCCGGAGAACGACAACCACGGCGCACCCGGCGCGCGTGATATCGCCGACCGGCTACTCGCCAGCCTGGGCTCGATGCTGCTGTACTGGTATCACTTCACCCACAACGGCCGCCGCATCGAAGTGCGCAGCGAGGACGAGTCGATTGCCGCGCATTTTCTGCACCTGCTGCATGGCCGGCCGCCGAGCGAGATGCATGCCAAGGCACTGGACACCTCACTCATTTTGTATGCCGAACACGAGTTCAACGCCAGCACCTTTGCTGGCCGCGTGATCGCCGGCACCGGCTCGGATCTGTATTCGTGCGTCACCGGCGCCATCGGCGCGCTGCGCGGGCCCAAGCACGGCGGCGCCAATGAAGTGGCGATGGAAATCATCGCCCGCTACGATAACCCCGATGACGCCGAAGCCGACATCCGTGCGCGGGTCGAGCGCAAGGAAATCGTGATCGGCTTCGGCCACCCGGTGTACACCATCGGCGATCCGCGCAACCCGATCATCAAGGAAATCAGCCGCAAGCTGTGCAAGGAAGGCGGCAACGAAACCCTGTTCAACGTCAGCGAGCGGATCGAAACGCTGATGTGGGATCTCAAGAAGATGTTTCCCAACCTCGACTGGTTCTCGGCCTCGGCGTACCACATGATGGGCGTGCCGACCGCGATGTTCACGCCGTTGTTCGTGATTGCCCGCACCTCGGGCTGGAGCGCGCACGTAATCGAGCAGCGCGAAGACGGCAAGATCATCCGTCCCAGCGCCAACTACGTCGGCCCGGAAGATCGCGCCTTCGTGCCGCTGGAAAAACGCGGCTGACAACAATCGTGCTTTGTAGGTCGGCTCAAGCCGCTTGCGGCGGAGCCGACGGTAACCGGCGCGCGATGTCCGTTCCCGCGAGCCCCTTGTCGGATCCGCGCCGTTGGCGCTTGATCCGAGCTACGTTCAACGCAAGGCTGTGGTAGGTCGGCTCAAGGCGCTTGCGGCGGAGCCGACGGCGGTTGCTTGGCAGCGCATTCCAAGCGCCGCGGGCGCGGCGCGTTGAGCCACGCTTTCAGCGCCGCCAGCATGCCGCGAGCGATCATGGCGCCAGCCGCTGGATGCGGTAGAAGGTGTGGTCGCCGATGGTGGCAACCGGGGTGTTGCTGGCCCAGGCCGGGCTGGCCTTGTCCAAAGCCACGAAGTGGCTGGCACCGGGCACGCGTTCGACACGTTGCCCCACCGGCAGTGCCCAGTCGGCCTGCATCGCATACGCAATGCGCGCCGATTTGGCCCAGGCCACCGGGTTCTTCAGGCGCATGCGCGGGTCAACGATGCCCGGCGCAAACTGCTTGTGGGCGGTGACCACCGCGCACACCGATTCGCCCCACAGGCCGCTGTCGGCCCGGCGCAACGCCACTTCGGCAACCGCACGCTGGCCGGCAACCGGCTGATCGCGTGCTTCCAGGTAAATGGTGGTGGTCAGACACAACGGGTCAGCGACCGGCTGCGGTAAAACGGATGCCAGCCACAGAATAAAGGCCAGTTTCATGGTCTATCTCCTTGGTCACTGTGTGCTCCATGCACAACCTCAGCGGCACCCCTGTGCCTCAGCGACGGATGGGTGTTTCCTCCCAGGTGCACATTGGCGCCGTCACTCAACATGAACAACGCGATTTTTGCGAAAACCTGGCCGGGCGGCGTGCCCGGAGGTGGTATGGGCGTACCCATCGATGCGCCGCCGGCTTGGCCCCAGAAGGCCGTGTACCGGTCGGTCGCTGCTCCTGCCGCACCGTGCGGTAGGCCAATGCTGGCGGCACATTAAGTAGCCGTTACGCAACCTGCGCTGAACGCAGGCACTTGACAGTGGAAATAAAGATACCTGATTTGTCTAGTGTTTTTGCTCAGCACAGGCCGGAACTGTGGGCGTTTCGACACGCTGGCCGTTATATCGATCACACATCGCAGGCCGTTGGCGCCCTTGCGGTAGCCCATGAGATGCAGGTTTTTGGTTCGCGTCGGGAGGCGGCGGCACCCATTGAGCGCTAACCCAAGCTCACCGCCACCCGCAAATCCGCGGTGATCGTACCGATCGTCGCCAACTCGGCATCGTGTTCCGGGTCGCGAAAGTCCTCAGCCAGCGCCTGGACCTCCCATGCGCACATCGCCGGATGGGCCAGCAGACGTTGCAGATAGTCCGCCGCCGCGCCGTCCACAGCCACCCCGAAGGTCTGGAAGCGGAACGCCACCGGCGCGAAGAAGGCATCCACCGCGGTCAACGTGCTCCCAGCCAGATACGGCCCGCCAAAGCGCGCCAACCCCTCGTTCCACAACGCCACCACCCGATCGATGTCGCCTTGCAGGACCGGTGAGCGTTGTTTTACCTGCACCCGCACCCCGACGTTCATCCCGAACTGGCCGCGCAGCGCAGCAAAGCCCGAATGCATCTCGGCCGCCGCACAGCGCGCAAATGCGCGCGCTTCAGCCGCCGCGGGCCAGATACCCGGATGCCGTTCGGCCAGATATTCCGCAATCGCCAGTGAATCCCACACCGTCAGTCCGTCATCGACCAGACACGGCACCTTGGCATTGGGGGCAAATGCCCGGAACCCACCGTCCAGGTTGTCGCGGCCGAAGCGATGCAGCGCCTCGTCGAATGCGATGCCGTGCGCCCGCAGCAGCAACCAAGGCCGCAGCGACCACGACGAGTAATTCTTGTTGCCGATGTGCAAGGTGAGCATGGTGATATCCGTTGCGTGCTCGCAGGGTGGGCAATGGCCGGGCACGGCCCAGGTGACGCGTCGGCTGGGCGGCAATGCACGGCGCAGAAGTGATCCAGCACGGCGGCGCGCTCAGACTGCCAGGGTGTTGCAGCCGGGGTCGGGGCAGGTCAAGTGCCCGCTCCGGTTGTGCAACCTTCGCTCCGGGGTGGTATTCCGGTTGGTTGCGCCAGCCCGGTTGCGCGGTAGCGCGGTGCGTGGCGCCGTGCTCACAACACCGCCGCCAACTGCGCGGCTTGGGCGATGGCACGCTTGGCATCGAGTTCACTGGCGGTGTGCGCGCCGCCGATCAGGTGCGGGTTGCGGCCGGCGGCGGTGAGCGTGTCGGCGAGCTCGCGGCGGGGTTGCTGGCCGGCACAGATGACCACGTGATCGACGGTGAGGGTTTGCTCGTTGCCATCGATGCCGATGCGCAGGCCGTTGTCGTCCAGGCCGAGGTATTCCACGCCGCCGAGCATCTGCACCCCTTTGCCCTTGAGCGTGGCGCGATGAATCCAGCCGGTGGTTTTGCCGAGTTTGGCGCCGGGTTTGCCGCGGCTGCGTTGCAGCAGCCATACCTGGCGCGCCGAGGCTTCGGGTTGCGCTGCGGTGAGCCCACCACGGCCTTCAAAGTTGGTGGCGACACCCCATTCGGCCAGCCAGCGTGGGGTATCGAGTGTTGGCGATTGCCCGTGGTGGACGAGGAACTCGGCAACATCGAAGCCGATACCGCCGGCGCCGACGATGGCAACGCGCGCGCCGGGTGTCACCTTGCCGCTGAGCACGTCGAGGTAGCTCACGGCCTTGGCGTGATCGGCGCCGGGGAAGCTGGCCTTGCGCGCGGTGATGCCAGTGGCGATGACGATTTCATCGAAACCGGTCAGGTCGGCCGCAGTGGCCGTTTGCCCAAGCCTCAGATCGACGCCGGTGTCGCGCAGGCGGGTGCTGAAGTAGCGCAGGGTTTCATGGAACTCCTCTTTGCCGGGAATACGTTTGGCGAGGTTGAACTGGCCGCCGATTTCGCTGCCGGCGTCGAACAGGGTGACGGCGTGTCCGCGCTCGGCAGCCAGCGTGGCGCAGGCGAGGCCGGCCGGGCCGGCACCGACCACGGCGATGTGCTTGGGTTGCATCGTCGCGGTGAAGTTGAGTTCGGTTTCGGCGCAGGCGCGCGGATTGACCAGACAACTGGCCTTGCGGTTTTCGAACACGTGATCCAGACACGCCTGATTGCAGGCGATGCAGGTGTTGATGCGATCGCTGCGCCCGGCACGCGCCTTGTTCACCCACTCCGGATCAGCCAGCAAGGGGCGCGCCATCGACACCATGTCGGCCTGGCCGCCGGCGAGGATGCGCTCGGCGACATCCGGCATGTTGATGCGGTTGGTGGCGATCAGCGGCACGCGCACATGCGGTTTGAGTTTGGCGGTGACGCCGGCAAACGCGGCGCGCGGCACCGAGGTGGCAATGGTCGGTACGCGTGCCTCGTGCCAGCCGATACCGGTGTTGATGAGCGTCGCACCGGCGTTTTCGACGGCCTTGGCCTGCGCCACGATCTCATCCCAATTCGAGCCTTCCGGCACCAGCTCCAGCATCGACAGGCGATAGATCACGATGAAGTCCGGGCCGCAGGCTTCACGCACACGGCGCACGATCTCCACTGCAAAGCGCATGCGGTTTGCGGCGCTGCCGCCCCAGGCATCGTTGCGGTGGTTCACCCGTGGCGCCAGGAACTGATTGATCAAATAGCCCTCCGAACCCATCACCTCGACGCCGTCGTAACCGGCCTCGCGTGCCAGCTTGGCACTGTGTGCGAAAGCGGAAATCTGCCGCTCGACGCCACGCGCGCTGAGCGCGCGCGGGGTGAACGGGTTGATCGGCGCTTTGCGCTTGCTTGCCGACACGCTGAATGGGTGGTATCCGTAGCGCCCGGCGTGCAGAATCTGCATGCAAACTTTGCCGCCGTCGGCATGCACCGCATCGGTGACCAAGCGATGCCGGCGCACTTCCCACGGCCAGCTCAGCTTGCCGGAGAATGGCTTGAGCCAGCCGACCAGATTCGGGGCGATGCCGCCGGTGACCATCAGCCCGACGCCGCCGCGCGCCCGCTCGGCGAAATACGCCGCCAGTTGCGGGAAGTCCTTGGCATGGTCTTCCAGACCGGTGTGCATCGAGCCCATCAGCACCCGGTTGCGCAGGGTGGTGAAACCGAGGTCGAGCGGGGCGAACAGGTGCGGGTAGGGTGCGGCGGACATGGCATACCGATGCGTATGGCGGTGTGCGAACGATGCCCGGAGTTGGCCGTCATTACAAGCCGCGCGGTTGCCGAGTGACGCGAAACAAGGTGACCTGGCGCGCTGCGCACGCTACCCTTCATGCACGCGGGGGGCACGCAACGTGGGTATGAAGCTCAATAGCAATGCAGCACAGGTATGGTGCGGCGATGGCTGGGGCGGGGCGCGCCGGTTATCCGCCGATGGCGCAGGCAATGTGCAGGTTGCTGCCATCGCAGCCCGCGCCACGACACATGCCGGTTGGTTCTGCCCGGGAGTGCCCAATCTGCATTCGCATGCGTTTCAGCGCGCGATGGCCGGCATGGCCGAGCGCCGTGGCCGCAGCGACGACAGCTTCTGGAGTTGGCGCGAAACCATGTATCAGGCGGCGTCGCGTTTCGACCCGGACCGCCTGTGTGCGGTGGCGACCCAGGTTTATGTCGAGATGCTGGAAGCCGGCTACACCCACGTCTGCGAGTTCCATTACCTGCATCATGATCCGCACGGCCGCCGCTATGCCGATCCGGCGGCGATGGCGCTGGCGATCATCGCGGCGGCCGAGCGCGCCGGCATCGGCCTCACCCTGTTGCCGACGCTATACCAGCGGGGTGGTTTCGACGATCGCCCACTCAGTGCCGGGCAGCAGCGTTTCGGGCAAACCGTGGATGAGTATTGCGCACTGATCGAACGCCTCAGCGCCTTGCAGCATGCCTGCCTGCGCATCGGCATTGCCTTCCACAGCCTGCGCGCGGTGGCACCGGCAAGCCTGCGCGCCGTGCTCGCTGCCGTCGGCCATCAGCGGCCGGTGCACATCCATATCGCCGAGCAGCAGGTCGAAGTGGACGAATGCATTGCGCGCCACGGTGCGCGGCCGGTGCGCTGGTTGCTCGACCAGATGCCGGTGGATGCACGCTGGGCGCTGGTGCACGCCACCCATTGCGATGCCGCTGAGTTGCGTGATCTGGCGGCAAGCGGCGCCACGGTGGTGCTGTGCCCAACCACCGAGGCCAACCTTGGCGATGGCCTGTTCGCTCTGCCGGCGTATCTGGCGCACGGCGGTCGCCTCGGTATCGGCAGCGACAGCCAGATTTCGATCGCGCCGAGCGAGGAATTGCGCTGGCTGGAATACGGCCAGCGCCTGCGCTTGCAACAGCGCAACATCGCGGCCAACGACGCCGGCTCGGTGGCGCAGTCGTTGCTTGGCCGGGCATGGGATGTGGCGGCGGTTTGTGGGGTCGAACTGGGCCGGTTCGATGCTGGCGCGCGCGCTGACGTGGTGGCACTCGATCCGGACGCGCCCGCCCTGATCGGTGCTCACGCCGCCGATGTGCTGGATCGTTGGGTATTTTGTGGCCAGCGCAACGCCGTGCGCGATGTCTGGGTGGCCGGTGAGCAGGTGGTCATCGATGGCAGGCACCGTGCGCGTGATGCGATTGCGGATGATTTTGCGCGGGCGATCCGTGCGTTGTGGTCGCTGTGATAGGCTGCCTTGGCGAACCGGGCGCGTGGTTCGATTTTATGCAAAGAATGTCATGTAACGCATGGATCATGCTAGGATTTGCCCAATGTAAATTGCTTCGGTGATATAACGTTGCGGGTGGGCTGCGTCGTTGCCACGCGGGTCGGTCCGCAGCGACGTTCAACGCGGGGAGAGGCATGGCACTGGGTCAATGGTTCGGGCGGCGCAAAGCATCGACGGATCGCATCGGCATTGCCGTGGGGCCGCACGGGCTGGTCGCCGTGCGGATCGCCGCGTCGGGCCGTGGCAGTGACCGGCCCAGCGTGCAGGCGTCAGCATTTTTCCCGTCCGGCGCTGAATCCGATTGGCCCGATGGCATGCGCAAACTGGCGCGTGATCTATCCGGCAACGGCCTTGATACCGTCGTTGTGCCGCATGCACAACTGGTCTCGCTGATGCAGCTCTCGATCCCGCCAACGCCGGAATCCGAGCGCATCGGCGCGTTGAAGTTTCGCGCCCGCGAAGTCAGCCAGGTGGCGGTCGAGGACATGTTGCTCGATTACGTCGAGGTTGCCGGCACCCGTGCGCGTGGCGGCGAACCGCCGTGTTATTGCGCGATCGCATCGCGCGAACGGATGATCCGATTGCGCGATGCGGTTCTCGGCGCGGGCCTGCAACTGCAAGCGATCGATGTGGCAGACATGGCATTGAGCCACATTCTGGGCCGCGCTGCGGGTGATGGCGAGGCCATCTCGGCGCTGATTCTCGGCAATCAGGGCTTGCGTTTCGTGATTGTCAACGAGGGCAAGCTCAGTCTGTTCCGCTCCAGCACGCTCACCGCCGAGCATTTCCGGGATGGGCTGAGCGAGAATCTGGATCAACTGTTGTTGGAAGTGCAGCGCACCGTCGATTTTTACGAAAGCCACTACACCACACCGCCGCCAAAGCGCCTGTTGCTGCTGCCGGACTGGCCGTTTACCGAGGCACTGGTAGAAGCTTTGGTGCCTGCCTTGCGGGTGCGAGCCGAGCGCTTTTCGCTCGACGAAGTACTGGCAGCGAGCGATCGCCTCGGTAGCCCGGCGCCGGATCTGATGATGCTGGCGGTGGGTGCGGCGCTGCGGCCAACGGTTGAGGTGGATGCATGAAATCGCAGCTCAACCTGTACGACGAGATTCGACCGCGGGTGGTTCGCTACAACCTGAGCCAGTTGCTGCTGCTCGCGGCGGCGGTGTTGGCTGCCCTGATCGCTTGGGGCATGTATGCCGGCAGCAAGGTACGTGAACTGGCGATCGAGCGCGACGCACTGGAAAGCCAGTCGCAGGCGCTGACGCCGCAGATCGAGGTGCTGGAGGCGGAATTGGCATCGGACAATCGCCTCAGCGTGGTACGTGCGCGGGTCGATCGGCTGACCCTGGAACTGCAGGCGCGCGAGCGCATGCTGGCGCTGATTGCCGAGTTGAGTCGCACCGAGGCGAACGGCTTTGTTGCCTTGCTGACGGCGCTCTCGCGCAGTGCGGGTGGCGGGGTCTGGTTGACCCGCATCGAACTCGTCGATCCGCGTGCTGCGGCGGCGCCCGGCCGGGTGCGCCTGAGTGGCCGCATGACGCAGGCCAGCGCGTTGCCCGGATACCTCGATGCATTGGCGCGGCAGCCCGAGTTTGCCGGTCTGCAATTCGCCCAGATCGAAGTGGCCGCTGATGCCGGCGCACTGGTGGATGACCGCCGTGGTGACGACGCGCAAACACCTGCCGCCGACCACAAGCCGTTGGGCGTGCTCGGTTTTGACCTGCGCAGCAGCCGTGATGAGGCAAGCCCATGAGCGAATCGCGGCTGGCACAATGGCAGGGCCGTTTCAATGCACTCAGCGAACGCGAGCGCTTGCTGGTATTTGGCGCCGCGTTGGTGGTGTGCTGGGGATTGGTCGAACTGCTGTTTCTCGGCGACGTGCGCACACAGCGGGCGATGCAAGCGCAAAACGTGGCGACGTTGCGCGCCCAGGTGGATCAGCTCAGCGCGCGTCAGTCCGAACTGGATCAGCAGATCACGGCCGGGCCGTTGCAGGCTGCGCAGGCGCAGGAAGCCGATGTGCGCAACCGCATTGGCGCGGCCGATCTGGCCTTGCGCGGCGAGGGTGTGCGCTATCTCGATGCCAACCGGGCGCGAGAGGTTTTGCACGAATTGCTCAAGGGCAGCGGCCTGACTCTGGTCGCGATGCGCAACCTGCCCGCCGAGATTGCCTTGAGCACACGCGACAGTGACGCTGCCGCGCCCGCTGCGGCCAGCCAGGAGGCGGCAGCGGTGCCCGACGCGACCGCTGAGGATGGCAACCCGGTTGCCGCTGATGGCGATAGCAACGGCGTCGCAGCACCCAGCGTCGCTCTGGATTTGTTTCGGCATCCGATCACGGTTGAGCTGGAGGGCAGCTATGCCGATATGGTGCGCTATCTTGCGCGGATCGAAGGCAGCGAATGGGGTTTGATGTGGCACGAGTTGAAGATCGATACCCTTGATTATCCGCGTGCTAGGTTGCGCTTTGTGGTGTACAGCTTCAGTCTGGAGGAGGCGTGGATCGGTGTTTGAGTCGGCTGCCAATGGCAAGGTGTGGCCTGCGCTGTGGGCGTTGGTGTTCAGCATCGCGTTTGCCGGCCGCGGCAACGCGCAGGTGCTGGCCGACCCGCTGCGGCCGCCGGCATCGGCGATGGTGGCGAGCGATTCCGCTGCCGCCGGCATGCCCGTGCTCAGCATGATAGTGCTGCGCGCGGATCGTTCCCATGTTGTGCTCGATGGCACGGTGCGCCGTGTTGGCGAGCGATTTGGTGGTTATCGGCTGGCGCAAATCGGGCCGACACAGGTGACACTGGTCGGCGACGATGGCCAAAGCCTCTCGGTTTCGCTGTTGCCGCTGGCAGCGGTCAAACCGCTTTCGGACAAAAAACCATGAACAAAAAAAACCTGTCAGGCAATGATCGAGCCGGCACGCGGATGCGACCCGGGCGGCCGTTGCTGATCGCTGCCATGGTTGCACTGCTGCTGCAAGGCTGCGCCAGTACCCGTGGCGACCCGGAGCGTTCGCGCGCCATCGATGAGGTGCTGGCCAGCGCGGCCGACCGCAACCCGGCACCGGTGCAACCGCCACCGTCGGTGCTTGCCGACCTGCTGGCGCCGGTTCCGGACGACCTTGGCCATCTGGCCCCGGATCAACTCGGTGGCCGCTTCAACGTGTCGGTGTTCAACGCGCCCGCGCGCGAGTTTTTCATGAGTCTGGCCGAAGACACCCCGTACAACATCATTGTGCATCCCAAGGTGGACGGCAGCGTCACCTTGCAGCTCAAGAGCGTCACTCTGGACGAATTGCTGGAACTGGTACGCACCACCTACGGCTACGAGTACCAGAAAACCGGCATGAACTATGTGATCCTGCCAACGCAGTTGCAGACCCGCATGTTCGAGGTGGCTTACCTCAACATCAACCGTGGCGGCCAGTCGGGCACCCAGGTCAGTTCCGGGCAAGTGTCACAGTCCTCTGGCGGCGGCGATTCCGGCGGCAGCAGTTCCAGCTCGGGTTCCAGCTCCAGCTCCAGTTCCGGCGGCGGTGGCGTAGCGTCCACACCATTCGGCAGCCAGATCATCACCCAATCGCAATCGGGTTACTGGGTGGAGCTGACCGGCACCCTGTGTACGCTGGTCGGGCTGCCGCTCAATGCCGCCTCCAGCAGCAGTGGCGAGGTGATCGGCGGCGTGTCGCTGGGTTGTAGCGAAGTCGTGGCCGCAGCGGCGGATGGTAGTGCCAACGGCAACGCGGCGGTGATGCTGCGCAGTATTGCGGTGTCGCCGCAGTCGGGCATGGTGGTGGTGCGTGCGTTCCCCGATGAATTGCGCCAGATCGAGCAGGTGCTGCGCAGCTCCGAGCGCAGCGTGCAGCGGCAGGTGATTCTGGAAGCCAAGATCATCGAAGTCGAACTCAGCGATGGCTTCCAGAGCGGCATCAACTGGGCCGGTATCGCCGAGTTCAACAGCGGCGACAGCACCCTGCAATTCGGTCAGACCGGTGGCGGCTCGATCTTCAACGGTGGCCGCTCGGAAATCGAGGGCAATGCCGGCCTGCTCGACCCGGACAACCTGCTGGCGCCGATCACTTCCGCCACTTCCGCATTCGGTGGCGTCAACACCTTTGTGCTCAACACCCAGGACTTCAACGCGTTCATCGAATTGCTGAAAACCCAGGGCGATGTGCAGGTATTGTCCAGCCCACGCGTGTCCACCCTCAACA